>JAEUHE010000014.1 GCA_016793885.1 Verrucomicrobiales bacterium | reverse complement strand
CACGATGGGGTTGTGGATTCTATGGCGTTTTCCCCAGGGTAGCTCGTTCCTCCCAACCCTGGGCTTTGAGGCGCAATCCCGTTGGGATAGGGAGGAAGCCCTCCGAACTTGTGGGTAATGCTCAGAGACCTCTACCGCTTTTGCCCCCCGACGGAGTCGGGATCCTTTGTCCTCACCCAAACTTAGTCGCAGCCTCCCCCCACCTGCGTGAGCTTCGTGCCTGTGTGAGAAACACTCGGGAATTCCCCGCCTCCGCCTTCCTCGGTGAACTCTGTGTGGGAAACCCGTCATACCGGCGCGGATGGCGAGGGGGCGATTACGATTACGATTACGACTGGGACTATGGGGAGACGAGAGCGGTTACGTTCTAACCGTCCCCGGTCACAAACGCGGGGGAGCAGGCCTCACCGGGCCCCTGAAAGGCAGCACGCCTTTGACCTGGGTCTTCCGTTTGAACACCTTGTCGCTATTACAAGCATACAGCTGATCCAAGTTGGGCCCACCGAAGACCAGGTTCGCCAGCCATTTCGGCTGCGGCTTGGTGATGATTCCGTTCACTCGCCCGGCCTGATCACAGAACTGAATTCCCAAACGCGTCGCCACATAAACCCTACCCTCGGAGTCCACTGTCATGCCATCCGCTCCGCTCTCCATCACGCCATCGGGAGTGCGCAGATGATGATAGGGCTGCTTGGCTGACAACGTCCCATCCGGCTTGATGTGGAACGAGTAGACGAACTGCCCGCGCATATCCACCACCAACAGCAGGCTCTGATCAGGGGTCAAACGAATGCCGTTCGGAGAGTTGATCCCCTTGTCCACCACCTGCTTCTCCCCATTGGGCTTGACCAGCCAGATCTGCTTAGCGCCCGGGTCCGTCACATAGATGTTCCCGTTGACTCCGAGACACATGTCGTTCCCTTCAAATCCTTCCGTGATCACGGTGTATTTGCCCTGATCGTCATACGCGACGATCTGCTTACGGGCGCCGGCCACCGCATACAGCCGTCCATCCGGACCGAACATCATCCCATTAGCCGTTCCGGTGTTCTCGGCAAACAGGCTCACCTTACCGTCGAGGCCGATCTTGTAGATCCGGTTATGCGGTGTGTCCGTGAAGAACACCTCCCCTTTCGAGTTCACCGAAGGTCCCTCGGTAAAGCCATGTCCCTCACTCACCAACTGCCACTCTTCGCCCGGCACCAGGATCTGCGCCACCGGTTGACGGGAGTTCACTCCCTTGGCAATGCCTCGCGGCCAATCCTTCCACAGCCAGCGCATCGCATCGGGGAAAATAGCAGTCGCATGCTTGCCATTATGCGCTCCATCTCCCCAGACATGATTGACCTCGTAACCGGAGAACTCGAGGGCCGATAACATCTCCTGGTTGGCTAAAAACCAATTTCCACCCACTCCATTAGCGTCGTTGCTGCCGTCCTGAAGGAAAATCCTGAGGGGTTTGGGCTCGTACTTACGGATCATGCTGGGATAGTCGTTGCCCCCGCGCTGATCGACATAAGTTCCGATCGAGGAGAATACTCGTCGGAACGAATCCGGACGCTCCCACGCTGCGGTGAAGGCGCAGATGGCACCGCTGCTCGCACCACCGATGGCCCTATCATTGCCGTCTCGAGAGATTCTAATCGGCCGACCGTCCGACGCGGTCTTCTTTTCCACCTCGGGTAGCAGTTCCTCGATGAGGAACCGCGCATAGTTGTCTCCCAAACCATCGTACTCATAGCTCCGATTGAACCGATCGAGCGCGTTGGTGGATTCGGCCCGCACGCGACCATGCATCACGAACACCCCAATGGTTACCGGCATCTCCTGCTTGTGGATCAGGTTATCGAACACCGTCGGCGCCTGATATTGGATTCCGTCTTGATTCACATACAAACAAGCCGGTTTGGCCGGATCGTATTGCTTTGGCACATAGATCCAGTAGTCGCGAATTGTCTCTGGGAAGATCTTACTGCCTTCGAACGAATACTTGGTGACTTCGCCCTGCGGTACCCCCGGCTGAACCTTGGAGTCGGGTCCGGGAACATAGTCATCCACGCCAAGAGCCATGAGTCCGGAAAGCCATACCAAGCCGAGGAAAACAGAATTGGTTCGCATAAGGTTGCTCGTAGTGAGGACGGAACCTGCCAGGGGCATGAACCCGGGGAAATAAAAATCGGCTGGTTGCCCACGGATCACGCGGACCACACGGATCTAAAGAGTGATCTGTAACCTAAATCTGGGAATGGATTAACCACGGATCTCACGGATGACACGGATTAAAACGGGTTGTGACATTCTTTAACGGAACATCACCGTCCCTTTCAGAGTGATGAGGTAGTCCGGTCAAGTCTTTGCCCATCCGTGCGATCCGCGAAATCCGTGGTTTCATTCTCCTTTTTTGGGTAAAGACTGGAGCGACTGAAGTTACTGTTTTTCAGGATCCCCTCCGACTCCGTGTGTTCTGTGTGATCCCTGGGCAAACCTCTTCCTTGGATTCGGTCTTATGGGCTTCACTCCCGGGGGCAACGGGTGCCTAAGGTGGCAGCGATCGTTCCGACCGAGTCTCCGATAACTCCATTCGGTAGACCGCATTTCCCATCGAGGACACATAGAGGGCGTTGTGCACCGGATCCCACGCATAGCAACCGAACCAATTCGGGGTGAAGAGAAATCCCCCTTCCTTGGACTTGAGCTCGGCGACGCGTTTCCAACTCACCCCTCCATCCCGGCTCAGATGAACGCCTGCCTTACCCACAACCACCATCTCCGCCTGATCCCGTCCGAAGAACGGTCCCTGCCAGATCTCCACCGGTGTTCCTTGCGTCTGCCACGTCCTCCCCGAATCGCGACTGGTCAACAATCCATTGGTCGTCCCCAGATAATCGACCCCGCGAAAGCTGACGGGAATGCGCGTCAAAGGATTGGCTGCGGATACTCGATTCCAAGTCAACCCATCGTCAGCGCTGCGAAAAATGCCATCGCCATTGCTGTAGATGAAAATCCCCGGTCCCAGAGCCCCAACCATGGAAACGTGGGAGCGGTTCTCTCGAAGGTGAACAGGGAGGAGCCGCCAGGTGATTCCGCCGTCGCTGGTCGCATAGACCTCTCCGGGCGGCGACGTTTCGTGCTTGGCCGCGATGATGCTTTGAGGCGTTGCGCTCTTCCAATCGACCGACCCATAGTCCCAGTTGCGTCCGAGGGTGGCAAACCGCTTCCAGACGGAGCGCTCGGTTGTCCAGCCAGCCGTGCCATCCAGTGAAAAACTCGCTATTCGCTCAGGGTTGTGGGGGTCCACGCTGGTAGCCCATCCCGTTTCATCCCGCCCAGAAACCGCGCGCTGATCAATCCGCTCCCAATGGATACCACGATCCGAGCTTCGCCAGAGGCCGAGACCGACGACCTTGATCGTTACGTCCCCGTTGGTGCGGTTGACGACCACGCCGGAGCATCCACCTGGCCACTCAAGCTTCGCGCCGCTGTTGGTCAGGCGAGTGAGCAGAGCCGTAGAAACGTCGACCCAGGCACCTGCAGCAGGACTGCTGAGAATGGATCCAGAGCTCAACGCGGCAATGAGCAGCACCCAGGGTAAGCAGAATCGAGACTTGGGCATGCCCGATAGAACCCTAGCCGGAAACTGGAATCAACTTTATTGCCCACGGATCACGCAGACCACACGGACCGGAAGAGGGACGTGCAAGGACTGGACCGGCTGACGTCACTGTTCTTCTGGATCCCTTCCGACTCCGTGTGTTCTGCGTGATCCGTGGGCAAACCTCTTCCTTGGATTTGGTAGTGGTGTCTCCGGGTCCCCCATCGTGTCCATTGCGTCCTTCGCGTTCCAAAACTCGGGCCACTCCCCACCCGAACTGAGGAGGAGGTTGAACCGCGAAGGACGCAATGGACGCGATGCCTGAAGCGGGGAGGAGTCCTACTTTCTCTCTTCCTCGGGTTTCCGCATCACGGAACGGACCATGTTCTCCTCCTCAGGAGCCGATCCGTTCCCATTCCGTTTTCAGGCCGCGACGCTCTACCCAAAGCGCAAGTTCGGTGTGATCGATCGCTTGCCCCGACATCGCCAGCATCCCACGGATGTCCCGCAAGTGCTTTTCCGACCCCCCTTCACGATAATACTCGAGCTTCCGTAGGATGACATATTCGGGCGGCGCGAGAGAAACGTTAAGCCCCCCCACAGAGTACTGCTGGATCCGGCGGAAAGCCCAGGCGTGGAGCTCATCTCGATTGGCGGTGTAGAAATCCGCCTTCAGGCCCGATCCAGAGTGGATGACATTAAAATGACCGCGACGTTCCCTGGCCACCTCCACAGCGATCACTTCGAAGGGCGGGACATAGAAGTCCGGTGCGGGATAAAGCTGCGGTAGGATTGCGAGATCGGCGGAACGAAGAAAAACTACAAAATCGATATCGAGCGTGACGCGGGGCTCGCCGTAAAGCATCGCCGCTACGCTACCGCTCACAAAGTAACGAAGATTGCCCTGAGCCAGTGGTCGAGCGAACAACTCAATGAGATCAGGTTCCGCCATAGAGAAAGATCCGACGAACCCGCTGATCGACCTCTTCTTCCGACAGTTCGGGATGAATCGAGCGGAGGAATGCCGTCTTGTGACGACGCATGGTCCAGTACAGACGGGAGGCAACACGCCAACGCTCTTCTGGAGTCATACGACGAAGGATCGCCACCTGTTCAACGGATAACTGTTCGTCCGACAGCATGTCCTTACGTTACGACCACAGGGACAGTCTCAGCAAGCTCGCAACGCGCCCGACAGGCAATAAGAGTCACGAATGCCCCATGCGATGCCGTGCAGAAAAAGACCAGAGACCTATTGCCCACGGATCACGCGGACCACACGGATCTCAAGAGTGACCTGTAAAACTAAAACCGGGAATGGACTAACCACGGATCTCACGGATGACACGGATTAAAATGGGGTTGTGGCATTCTTTAACGGAAGATCGCTGTCCCTTTCAGAGTGATGAGGTGGTCCGTTCAAGTCTTTGCCCATCCGTGCGATCCGCGAAATCCGTGGTTTCATTCTACTTTTTAGGGTAAAGACTGGAGCGACTGAGGTTACTGTTCTTCCGGATCTCCTCCGAATCCGTGTGTTCTGTGTGATCCGTGGGCAAACCTCTTCATTGGAGAAATTCCTCCGAGGGTCGGTTCCTCTTCCGCAGGAAAATATCTAGCAGCCTGTCACGACGAATCCTAAGGCATAGCCCAGCACAAGAGGACTCCACAACCCGACCTACGTCCGATGGGCATAAGTCCGACAGGCTGCTAGGATGCTCTCTACGTCGTAGACACACCCGCCCCAGGTGCCGCCACCGAGCTGCTGCAAGGCCGCCCAGAGGCGAGTGTCCGACGGAAGCCGAGCATGCTCCGACAACTGCGGATGAGGGTCGCGCCCCGCCAGCAATGCCGCCCCCTCCTCCGCTGAAAACCGGCGTTCGCCCTCACCCACCAAATCGAGAGACCCCACGAGGGCGTTCCGATCGATCTGGAGGCGGATCCAATCCCCATCCCGCACCCGGCCGATCGGTCCGTCGGCCAACGCTTCCGGCCCGATATGCCCGATGCAGGCCCCGGTCGACACGCCCGAGAACCGGGCATCGGTCAAGAGCGCAACATGCTTACCAAAGGGAAGATGCTTCAGAGCCGAAGTGAGTTGATAGGTCTCCTCCATGCCGGTCCCTATGGGGCCGCATCCCATCAGAACCAACACGTCCCCTGAGTGAATCTTACCGTCCTTGATGGCCTGAATCGCCGCGCGCTCCGAGACGAAGACACGAGCCGGCCCTTCCTTCCGATAGACTCCATCCGCATCCACCACCGAAGCATCGATTGCCGTGCTCTTGATGACCGATCCCTCGGGCGCCAGATTCCCACGCGGAAAGGTAACCGTGCTCGTCAGCCCACGCTCGCGCGCTCGTGCGGGCGACATGATGACGTCGTCCGGATCCACCCCATCCTGCGCTTTCAAGATCTCGCGACAGCGCTGACGTCGCTCCGATTTGGCCCACCAATCGAGAACCTCCCCGAGAGTCGATCCCGTGACGGTCAGCACGGACGTGTCAATCACACCCAACTCACGCAGATGGAGCATCACTTCCGGCACGCCACCCGCCAGGAAGGCCCGAACCGTGGGGTGAAAGGCGGGTCCATTGGGAAGCACGTCGACGAGACGAGGCACCTGGCCATTGATCTCGATCCAATCGTCCACCGTTGGACGCCGCAACCCCGCCGCATGGGCTATGGCCGGGATGTGCAACAGCAAATTGGTCGAACCGCCGAACGCCGCGTGCAAGGCCATGGCATTGCGTAAACTGGCGTCGGTGAGAATGTCGCGCAGCCGAAGCCCCCGCTTCTCCAAATGCATGACCGCGCGCGCCGAGCGCACCGCCATATCCGTCCAAAGGCCCTGGCCCGAGGGTACCAACGCGGAATGAGGCAGCGACATGCCGAGCGCTTCTCCCACCACCTGGGAGGTTGCAGCCGTTCCCAAGAATTGGCATCCGCCACCCGGGGAGGCACACGCGCGACAGCCCAGATCAGCCGCCTCCTGCAGCGAAATTAATCCATGGCTGAACCTCACGCCCAGGGTCTGCACCTTACCCGCATCTTCTCCATCCTCCGGAGGCAGCGTCACCCCACCCGGCACCAGCACGGAGGGAAGATCAGGCAGGCCAGCCAGCGCCATCATCATCGCCGGAAGTCCCTTGTCGCAAGTCGCTACACCAAGCACACCCGCTCGCACGGGCAGCGACCTCGCCAACCGACGGAATACGATCGCTGCATCATTGCGATAGGGAAGGCTATCGAACATCCCTTCTGTTCCTTGGGTGCGACCATCGCATGGATCGGAGCAATAGGCGGCAAAGGGCACCCCGCCCAAGCGACGGATCTCCCGCGCCGCAGCCTCGGACAGCAGTCCAATTTCCCAATGGCCGGTGTGATACCCCAGCGCAATTGGCTTGCCATCTGGCGCACGCAATCCGCCTTGAGTGCTGAGAATGAGATACGGTTTGCGACCCGCTTCGCTGGGGTCCCATCCCATGCCTACGTTTTGCGTGAGTCCGAACAGGTCACCGCTGGGGCGATCTCGGAGCATCTCTTCGGTGAGCGGCAGGCTCCCCTGCGGCCCCGCCGCTTTCGTCCGCACGTCGTAAACACCCGAGATGGTCGGTTCTAGGAGTTGTGTGTCGAGGCTCATTCGAGCGAGCACCTTGCCAGGAGGAAAGACTCGTGTCCAGGGAAGGGACACCCCTCCCTCCTCGTAATCGTAATCGTAATCGTAATCGTAATCGCTTTCGGGTATTGGATCTCGAAAGGAGTATGAATCATCGACTAGACCACGAAAAACTAGAAGTTTATCAGGCCGCCTTAGACTTTGTTAGATGGCTCGAACCGGTGCTACAACGTCTCCCCAAAACCCTAGCCGCAGCTGATCAGCTGGATCTAGCCAGCACCTCGATTGCACTCAACATTGCCGAGGGAAATGGGAAGTTCACCAAAGCGGATCGTTGTCGCTTTTTCGACAACGCCCGCGGTTCAGCCCTCGAAAGTGCCGCGGCATTGGACATTCTGAGCTCAAAGGGCCGTTTCTCCATCGAGGAAGTGGCTCCCGGTAAAGCTCGTCTGTGGAGTATCGTTTCGATGTTGGTAGCGTTGATAAAATCCAACTCGGACTACCGATTGCACGAGTAGGGCGGAGGGGAGGGATCGATTACGATTACGATTACGATTACGATTACGAGACCGAGACCGAGACCGAGACCGCCTTCCTTTACCGCTCCAAAAATTCCCTCGCCCACCGAGCTACGGCGGGGGCGGCCGGGGTATCCCCATGAACACAGAGGGTTCGCCAATCCATTGGCAAAGCCGTCCCTCCCATCGATGTCACGCGCCGATGCTTACAAAGATCCGTGAGGCGATCGCGAACGGCACCCGCCTTCTCAATGAGAGCACCATCCGAAGTTCTGGGGACCAAACCGCCATCAACGAGGTAACCGCGATCGACGAATGCTTCCCCCCAGACTACCGCGCCCAGGTGTTTCCCTACTCGGTGGACTGCCCCTCCAGCACGAGCGTAGATTTTAAGCCGAGGCCAGTGGCTGATCACGCACTCCACATAGGCCTCAGCCAATCGATCGGAGGCCTCTACCGCATGATAAAGCCCACCATGCAACTTCACATGGTGCAACCGAATCCCTTCTTCCCGCGCTATCAGCTCGAGGGCTCCCACCTGCTGCACCATTAAGAGTTCCAATTCACGCGGGGTGATGGAGACCGGAGCCCGACCAAAGTTCTTCCGATCCCACGGACCTGGATGGGCACCTAGCCTCACTCCACGCTGGCGGGCCAGTCCCGAACACCTCCGCATGGACTCAACATCCCCAGCATGCCCACCACAGGCCACATTGGCGGAAGTGATCGACTTCATCAGAATAGCGGTTCGACGCGGCGATTCGCCTTCGCCAAGATCACAGTTAAGATCCCACGTCATGGCATCTCAGGAAGCGGGTTCGAAGCGAACAGCCTGGCCAGCGCGACATTGAACAAACCAACTCAAAGATTCCGAATCGAGAACACCCAGCTTGGCATACCCACCCACAGTCGGCCCGTCGTTCAAGGTGACAATTGGCATCCCGTCCTCAGGAACCTGGATGGTTCCCACGCGCACCGGCTCACTTACCAACTGACCAGGAGGGGGACGCAAACGCTGGCCTTCCAAACGATAGCCGGTCCGATCGCTCCGGGAGCTCACCTTCCAAGAATTATGAAAAAAGGCGGCGCGAACGGCGTCGGGAAAACAGTCCCACTGCGGGCCCGGCCAGACGCGGAGTGCGGGAGGATGCGAATAGAGACGGCGATCCGGCAATGGTGCCGAACGGGCGCCGACGCCACGCGGCAACTCAAAGGAGCTCAACTCCGATCGACGGAGGATCGCGCCCCGGGTGAGCACGCGACCTAGCCGAACCCGTGGCGAAGCGCCCAGACTATCCAAAGTTAGGTCATCGGTGAAACCACCCTCCACTGCCAGATACGTCCACATCCCATGCTGGCTGCGTGGAAAACCAACCACATCGTCGGTCTGGAGCTGAACCGACCGCCACATCTGAATATTTCCTCCGGCATCCGCCCCCGTGACCGCCACCCAAACGGGCCTCAAAGCAGCGAGCTTCGCCCCCTGAAAACACATCTCGAGCACCGCAGCATCAGGCGAATTCCCCATCAAGTGATTCGCCATCTCCGCCGCATGCTGATCCATCACTCCTCCGACCGGCACACCAAACCGGCGCCATCCCGACCGTCCCCGGTCCTGCAAATGGGAACCGAACCCCGGATCCAACACATAAAAAACGTCCATGCTCATGTCAGGTAGCTTTCGCACTCGGAACAAACTGAACTCGATCACCCGGGCGCAACAGGAAGGCGTCCTCCCCACGCCCCGATACCGTGGCACGCATCGGATCGAACAAAATGCGCGGAGTACGACCGATCAAATTCCAACCGCCCGGGGTATCCAGCGGGTAAATGCCGGTATGTTGTCCCCCGATAGCAATCGACCCCGCGGGAACTCGGGGACGAGGGGAGGCCAACCTGGGTGTATGGAGGCGCAGATCGAGATCCCCGAGATAGGGAAAGCCGGGAGCGAACCCCAGGAGGTACACTTTGTAAATCGTTCGCGAATGAAGCTCGATCACCTGATCCACCGACAGCCGCGCATGCTCCGCCACCCGAGACAAGTCCGGGCCATCATAAGTCACTGGAATCGACTTCAGGGGAGCCGGCACCAGCGGAGCGGTCAGAGCCGATTTTAGAAACGCAATCCACTCGAAGACCCGGCCCTTCGGATCCGGCACCTTCTCACAATCGAACTCCAACAAGACCGAGGTAAATCCGCAGACAAAACCATCCACTCCCTCCGGAGGGCTGGTTTCCAGCCGCGCCGCGATTGCCCGTCCTCGGGAAAAGGCCTCCTCGCCGACTTGGTCGGCGAAGTAAAACATCAGGGCTTGAGGACCATAAGGAACCCATCTCATCGCGAAAGAGTCTACAGGCAGAGTCTTTCGCGAGTCGAGGGCGTTGACGAGAAAGACCAAGGCCCGGAAGAAAGAGTTTGATCAGGTTCATGAAGGGGACAACGGGCTTGCCTTAGAGGATAGGTGACCTATTTTCGTCAGCAAGCTGCAGGGTCTCCGTCCGTCTGAAGGAGAGGTCCCGCAGCCCAAAGGAGAAGAGCGTCCTCGAGGCGGCTAGCCGCGAAAGGGCACCACATGAACGTGACCGGTGATGTGTCGGGCTTTCAGCCCTGCAACCTATTTGCGTCTCAACCTGGGGTTGTCACCCCAGGCTGGGATGAGGCTGGGCCTTTGGCCCGTCGGAGGAGACAGGAGGACGGTTCGCAGCCAGGGCCAGAGGCATGGCTCCACTATCCATCCTGGATGTCGTCCGCTCCGTCCTTGTGCCATTTCCCGAGCGCCAACGGCGCGTCCTATCCCAGCCTGGGGCACCGCCCCAGGAAATACCCCCAAACCCAACAAGGGCTGAAAGCCCGCAATATCCGTATGCCACAATCCGAAAGTCATACCCTACACCAACTGGCTTCCTCTCGCGGGCACCCAAATCCAACACCGAAGCCCCGCATTGCCCCAGCGCCAACGGCGCGTCCTATCTCAGCCTGGGGCACCGCCCCAGGAAATACACCTAAACCCAACCAGGGCTGAAAGCCCGCAATATCCGCATGCCACAATCACTAAGCCTGGTCATCATCCATGTCATCTTCAGCACGAAGGACCGTCATCCCTTCCTCGATCCCAACATCCGTCCAACAATGCATGCCTACCTCTCCACGGTTACTCGCAACATCGGTTGTGAAGCCTACCGAATTGGAGGGGTGGCTGACCATGTTCACTTGGCTATCCGCATGTCCCGGACCATCACCATTGCGGATACCGTCCAAGAGCTAAAAGCAACCTCTTCGAAATGGGTAAAGACCCAGTCCGCCGAGCTTCGAGGTTTCGCCTGGCAGCGCGGATACGGGTGTTTCTCCGTCGGACCTGCGGATGTGGAAGCGCTCAAGGCCTATATTGACGATCAAGAGAACCACCATCGGACACGGACATTCCAGGAAGAGTTTCGAATGTTCCTTAGAAAATATGGCGTGAAATATGACGAGGCGTATGTATGGGACTGAGCCATAGAACGGGCTTTCAGCCCTACAACCTAGTTGCGTCTCAACCTGGGGTTGTGACCCCAGGCTGGGATGAGGCTGGGCCTTTGGCCCGCAGACTCTGACACCACTGCTGCATCCCATGTGGATTGAGCCTCCCGAGTCTCGTTTGGGTTGCATCTCAGATCGGTGACTTCTCGCCCCTCAGCACCAATGGTGGGCTCAATCCCGGCCTGGGGGGCCACGCCATCATCGGGATGATCTCATCCTCACCACCAAAGGTGCGTTCTATCCCAGCCTGGGGTGACAACCCCAGGTAACGTCCCCCGTCCCATCAAGGGCTGAAGGCCCGCCCCATCCTCCTCGCCCCTCCCCCAAAAAATCGAATTCCATTCGCGTCCAAAGAGTCGTTACATGGCGCTATGCACATACCCATTCTGCGTTCCATCGCCCTACCCCTGTTCTTGGTGGCTTGCTCGACCTTTTCCGCCCTAGGCGCTCAAACCGGCACTCCCAAACGAATTCTGGCCGGAGACGACTCGACTCGCCGCCTGGCCATCGTCGGAACCGACGGTTCCCTCGAGTGGGAACTTCCCGTCGGAGCCATCCATGACGCGCATGTGCTCCCGAACGGCAACATCCTCACCCAACAAGGTTGGCAGCGGGTCGTAGAGGTCACGCCGGATAAAAAGGTCGTCTGGGAATACGACTCGGGGAAGATGAACGGGAACGCGGGAAAGAAGGTGGAGGTTCACGCGTTCCAGCGCCTGTCCAACGGCCGAACCATGATTGTGGAATCCGGGCCTTCCCGCATTATCGAGGTCGACAAGTCCGGCAAGATCCGGCACGAGGTCAAGCTCAAGGTCAATCACCCCAATGCGCATAGCGACACCCGTCTCGCCCGCAAGCTCTCCAACGGCAACTACCTGGTCGCTCATGAAAGCGATGGCTTCGTCCGCGAGTATGACAAAAAGGGCAGAATCGTCTGGGAGTTCGAGGTTCCTCTCTTCGGCAAGGCGCGTAAGGGCGGGCACGGACCAGAGGCCTTCGGGAACTCAGTCTTCAGTGCAACCCGTCTGAAGAACGGCAACACGCTCATCGGCACCGGCAACGGCCACAGCGTCCTGGAAGTCACCCCCAAGAAGGAGATTGTCTGGAAGGTGGAGCAAAACGATCTCCCGGGCATTACACTCGCCTGGGTCACCCGCGTGGAACGCCTGGCGAACGGCAACACACTCATCGGGAACTGCCATGCGGGCCCCGAGAACCCTCAGTTCATCGAGGTGACGCCCGCCAAACAGGTTGTCTGGACCTTCAAGGACTTTAAGAACTTCGGGAATTCCATGCCGGTGCAAATGGTGCTGCCGTCCCGATAAAACCTCTCCGGATTGATGCCACGAACCGTTCCAGTCTCGACCTGTCGAAACACCCCTGCAAGACAGGAGCATCCAATGGATTCTCTGCGTCCCAGCACGGGCAAGGGCCCTGTAGCAATGACCCTGCTGACGGGGCTCTTGGTGAGCTGGGTGGCCAGTTTCCCACTGGTGGGATCGGGGGCAGAAACGGACGAGGTCTTCTTCGAACGGAAGATTCGTCCGGTCCTCGCTGAGCACTGCGTCTCCTGTCACGGCCCGGAAAAACAAAAGGGACATCTCCGACTCGACACTCCGGAAGGAATCCGCGCGGGAGGCGAGGGTGGAGCTATCTTCGAGGCGGGCGATCCGGAAAAGAGTCGGATGATCCGGGCGGTGCGCTACGTGGACGATGACCTCAAGATGCCGCCCAAGAAGCGTCTTAGCGATGCCCAGGTGGAAGACCTGGCGCGCTGGGTCAAAGGCGGGGCAGCAATGCCGGCGGGGGATCCATCAGTCACGACCCCTGCCCCCCGCAAGGAATTCCAAATCGCCGAACGCGACCGACAACACTGGGCCTTCCAACCGGTCCGCCGTCCCACCGTGCCGGCAATCGAGGGTAAGCCTCAACATCCGATCGATGCCCTCATCGGGGCTTCGCTCAAGAGCCGCGGCTTAACCGCCAACCCGACCGCTTCCAGACGCGAACTCATCCGCCGAGCCACGTTTGACTTAACCGGGCTGCCTCCCACTCCCGAGGAGGTCCAAGCCTTCGAGAAGGATTCCGCTCCCAACGCCTGGGAAACGCTCATCGACCGATTACTCGCCTCGCCGCACTATGGAGAAAAATGGGGACGTCACTGGCTCGATCTCGTGCGGTTCGCCGAGAGCAACAGCTATGAACGCGACGGCGCCAAGCCGCATGCGTGGAGATACCGGGACTATGTCATTCGCTCGCTGAACGCCGACAAACCTTATGACCGCTTCCTCAAGGAGCAACTTGCCGGCGACGAGCTTCCCGAAGCGGGCGCTGACGCCATCATCGCCACCGGATTCTATCGCCTCGGCATCTGGGATGACGAACCGGCCGACCGCGAACTGGCGCGCTATGACGCACTCGATGACATCGTCACCACGACCGGACAAACCTTCCTCGGGCTCACCGTGGATTGCGCCCGCTGTCACCATCACAAAATCGATCCCATTTCCCAGAACGACTACTATCGTCTCGTCTCGTTTTTTCAAAACGTGAACCACTATCGCAATGGTGGCCCGACCGATGAGGTCCCCGTGTTCAACACCGCGGCGGATCGAATCGCTCACGAGCAGAAGCAGCGCGAACTCGATTCTCGCCGCAATGAACTGCAGCGCGAAGTGACCGCGCTCGAGAATCAATTCCAAGCTCGGCATCGAGAAAGCCAGTCAGCCAACCGTCCCGATCTGGACGGGCTCCGCTATCGCTTCTATCGCGACACCTGGGAAAAGCTTCCCGACTTCACCCTCATCAAACCGGAAGACACGGGCGCGCTCACCAACAATCTGGTCGACCTAAGCCCTCGGACACGCGACACCGCCATTGGGTTCGTGTTTGAGGCAACGCTCATCGTGCCTCAAACCGGAGACTACACCTTCTTCCTCGACAGCGATGATGGGGCTCGCCTGTCCCTGGATGGAAAATCCGTCCTCGCTTACGACGGAATCCATGCCCAAGGAAAGGAACAGAAGGTCACGCTAACGCTCCAGCAGGGACGCGTGCCATTCCAATTGGACTACTTTCAGAAGGCCGACGCCTTGGGCTTAAGCCTGGCGTGGTCGGGAGCGGGATTCTCACGTCGTCCCCTTAGTGTCGGCGCAACTCAGAGCGGCATCAAGCCATCTTCGGCAGCGGAGCTGGCTACCCTCATCAAATCTCAAGGGGAGGCCGTGCTGGGCAGAGAGGACTGGTCTCGCTATCAAAAATCCAAAGCCGAGCTGGAACAACTCAAACAAACGAAGCTCCCCATCGATCTCGCGCTGGCAGTGACCGAAGCAGGTTCGAATCCTCCGGATACTTTCGTATTGCTGCGTGGCAACCCCAATTTGAAGGGCGACCAGGTGGAACCAGGCTTTCTGCAGGTATTGGGCGCCTCCCAACCCCTCAAAGCCGCCGCCTCGCCGGAAAAGAAAACCTCGGGCCGCCGCACGCTCCTGGCCGACTGGATCACCTCCCGCGAGAACCCGCTCACCGCGCGCGTGATGGTCAACCGGGTCTGGCAGCATCACTTCGGCCGGGGCATCGTTCGCTCCCCCAACAACTTCGGGTTGCAAGGGGATCGCCCCACACATCCGGAGCTCCTGGATTGGCTGGCTGCCGAGTTCATCGACCAAGGATGGAAGCTCAAGGCGATGCACCGGCTTATCATGACTTCCCAGGCCTACCAACGCTCCTCCGCTGGTCAGCCGGACGCCCTGGCCAAAGATCCGATGAACAACGAATTTTGGCGATTTGACATGCGTCGTCTCACCGCCGAGGAAATTCGCGATTCAATCCTTTCGGTCACGGGCGTGCTCAACCCGAAGATGTATGGTCCCGGAGTCTATGTGGACATTCCTAAAGAGGTTCTAGCTGGGCAGTCCGTGCCCGGCAGTGGGTGGGGGCAGTCTCCGCCGGAGGAACAAGCCCGACGGAGCATTTACATTCACGTGAAGCGCTCCCTCATGACGCCGATCCTCGAGAGCTTCGACGTCGCCGAGACGGATCGTTCTGCCCCAGTGCGATTCGCCACAGTTCAACCGACTCAAGCCTTGGGAATGTTGAATGGTGGCTTCTTGAACCGTCAGGCGGATGTCTTGGCGGCACGGCTCCAGCGTGAGTGCCGGAACGATCCGACGGCACAGGTCCGTCGCGCCATCTCCCTCGCCACCTCACGTGTCCCCGCTCAGGGGGAGATCGACCGCAGCCTGGCGCTGATGCGCTCCTTACAGCAAGAGGACGGAGCCTCCCCCGATGTGGCGCTCCGCTATTTTTGTCTCCTCGTGCTGAACTTGAACGAGATGGTCTATTTGGATTAACTTAAACCAGCGGCTATGAATGAATCATCCAGCTCTCAGCCAGGCCAGTCCGGAGATTTTTGCGGCCGAACCCGACGCGAGTTTCTGTGGGAAGCCGGGGCCGGGTTCACGGGCTTGGCGATGACCGGACTACTCTCGCTCGACTCGTTCTTCGGTTCCAAAGCGCAGGCCGCGCCCGCATCCAAATTCGTCAACCCACTGGCTCCCAAGCAGCCTCAGCTCCCCGGCAAGGCCAAAAGCGTCATTTTCCTGTTCATGTACGGAGGTCCCAGTCAGGTAGACACCTTCGACTACAAACCGGAACTTTACCGCCTGGATGGAAAAACGATTCAGGTCAAAACCTTTGGCCGGGGTGGAAAGAAGAATGAGGGCCGCGTCGTAGGTCCCAAATGGGCTTTTAAGCAGTATGGTCAATGCGGAAAGCAGGTCAGCGATCTCTTTCCTCACTTGGCCACCTGCGTCGATGACATCTCGTTCATCCACTCCATGATGGCTGATTCGCCGATCCATGGGTCGGCCATGCTCCAGATGAACACGGGAAAGATCCTTTCCGGAAGTCCCTGCCTGGGTTCCTGGGTGAACTACGGCCTGGGCAGCGTCAACGAGAACCTACCAGGGTTCGTGGTGATGCTGGATCCGACCGGCGGCCCGATCAGCGGATCCAAGAACTGGTCGAGTGGCTACATGCCCGCCACTTACCAGGCTACCCTGATGCGTTCGGCCGGCGATCCGATCCTCGACCTCAACCGTCCCGCAGGAGAATCCGAAGCCGCACAACGTCGGGTTCTGGACACGCTCAAAGATTTCAACCAGGAGCATCAGTTGTCGCGTATGGACAACAGCAGCCTGGCCGCACGTATTGCCAGCTATGAGATGGCGTTCAGCATGCAACGGCACGCGCCGGAGGCGGTCGACCTGAGTCGCGAAACCGAAGCTACCAAAGCGCTCTACGGCATCAACGAGAAGAGAACCGAGGACTTCGGCCGCCGCTGCCTTCTGGCCAGACGACTCGTCGAGCGCGGGGTGCGCTTCATCCAACTCTATGCCGGCGGGGCGCACAACGATGACAATTGGGATGCCCACGGCGACCTGCTCAAGAATCACACGTTCCATGCCGGGCGAACCGACAAGCCCATCGCGGGCCTGATTCAAGACCTCAAACAACGCGGGCTCCTCGACAGCACGCTGATCGTCTGGGGCGGCGAATTCGGTCGTCAACCCACCGCTGAATACGCCGAAGGAACCGGTCGCGACCACAATGCCTACGGCTTTACGATGTGGATGGCCGGCGGCGGGATCAAGGGAGGCACCACCGTGGGAGAGACCGATGAACTGGGGGCAGCGGCAGTGACCGACCGGCTCCATGTCAAAAACCTGCACTCCACCGTGCTCACACAGATGGGCTTGGATCCTGATCGCCTGACCTATTTCTACGGAGGCCTGGATCAAAAACTCGTCGGGGTCGAGGGAGCCGACCCCATTCGATCGATCATCTAGGGCTTGGGAAGGCTGGCGACTTCATTGGTGGTGACCACCTGAAAGTAGCGATCAAAGGCCGCCCGCAGTCCGCGGGCATCGTCGGCAGCAGGAGCGGGAAAATCATAGCGGGGAACCACCGCCGCCCGAATCCACTTCTTGGCGAACAACGCGGGCAGCTCATCCCGATCCCGGGTCACCGCGACAAACCGCGGCACCTTGTTCGTCAGCTGCAACATCGCGGGATCCTTCGGGTCGGGAGTTCCAACCAGGGACACGATCGCCTCCGCCTTCAGATTGTTTTCCACGATCCGCGCAAATCGACGCGCGGAGAGCCCCGTACCTGGCGAATACTTGCGGGCGTCCTCTGGGTCGATCCGAATAATCTCCTTCAGCTGCAGCTCAGGATACTGCTTCAGCTTCTTCAGAAACCCATCTTCCTGGGCTTTCAGCTCCGGTCCAGGGCTCTGAACCGTGACCAAAACGATGCGCTTCTTTTCCTTGCTTTGGAGCACTTGGACGGTTTGTTCGACGAGCATCTCCCCCGCCCCGAGGTGGGGGCGGACGTCGCCACGCTGGTGCTGGACCCACTGGTAGGCCAGCGCTGCGATTGCCAACAAGGCGAGCATGCCAGCGCCCAAGAGGCGAGCCGTATTCTTGGGTGCTGCATCAGTTTGGTTCTGATTCATATTAAAGTCTCCATCGGATCGGAGCTGCGTTGGTGTCACGGACGTTCGGAATGTCATAGGTGTTGAACTTGAGCACGCTCCCGTCAAAGAATGCCACGTTGGTCTTGGGCCGGCGCTCGTGACGCGCGTTCACCCGCTCATCCTTGCCGTTGAGGATCCAGAATCCATCGAACACCGTGGGCAGCTGGAACGGAACACTCGCCCAACGGGTCATGGTTCCAGGACGCATCCGCTTGTTGTCCTCGTCGTCGTCCAAGGGGAGTCGCAAAAACGGATAGGATCGCGAGTTTCCCAGTGCTCCGTTGATGCCGTACCAGGTGTGCACGTACCTCCTCTGCCCGGTGCTCTCCGACACGAACGGGCGTGCTTTCGCGCCCTCCTCGTCGGAGCGCGATGTGGGGTTCACGGAATAGACCTCAGGCCGGCCAGCCGGACAGCGAAGCACGGTATTTTGTTCAGAAATGCCGTAGTAGGAGATGGATTGCGGGGCGGAAATGTAGCCAGCATTGCGCAGCAGCGTGCACCACCCCTCCCGATAGGGTGCCCCGTTCGAGGTGCTGAGTTCAGCCGCGACCAACGCATCGTCGTTGTCGTGGGCATACAGCGTGATCGCCAGCTGGATCTGCTTCAAATTACTGGCGCAGGACAGGGTGCGAGCCTTCTCCTTGACCGAGGAAAGGGCGGGCAGCAGCAACGCGGAGAGGATGGCGATGATCGCGATCACCACCAAGAGCTCAATGAGGGTGAAGGCACCGTGCCGGATCCCCACTCGCCGGCACGGCTTCTGACGACGTGCGGCGCCAAGCCCCGACTGAACAACATTCCACTTCAGGCTCATCATAAAGATTATTAGGGTTGAGGGGAGATGAGGCGGTAAAACCGGTTTCCCAGCGGCGCGAAGGAATCCTCCACCGAGCTTGCTCCTCCATTGCCCACCACCGTACGCAACGTCTTCCAGAGGGCAGGCACCAGTTCATCCGTGTATTCGACCGTATAAGTCACCCCCGCAGTTCCTACAAAGGAGAACCCGACGCCCTGGGGAGTCCGGCGAAACTGCGCCAATTCGGGCCCGCCACACCTTAAGAGGCTCGCGCCGCCGGCAAGCACCGTAACATTACCGACAATCGTTCCACAGCCAGTCAGGGTTGCTCGGGAGTTGATGACCAAACCATTGGGGAAGCGATGAACTCCTCCTTGGAGGTGTAGATTCGCGATCTGAACTCCGTCGCCCACCACGAATGCCTTTCCGTTGGAGACCTCGCTCTGGCGTGTGCTCAACTCGCCACCGTTGAAAACGAAAGTGCCTTGGGCGCTGGCGAGCAGCAATCGATCCACGAGGACGGATCCTCCGCTGAGTTGCAGTCCACCACTGCCGACCTGCAGCAGCGCCGTCTGTTCCAAATTGGTTACGTTCAAGGCTCCCCTTGAGATCACCGCCTCGGCTCCCCGCCCAGCCACCACCCCCACGGTGAGATTCGAGCCCACCGTCAAGGTGCCCCCGCTCAGACTCAACCGGCCGCGAGCGGTTGAAGCAGCCGTCAACTGCAGCTCAAGAACTCGCGCCTGCCCTGATTCCAGCAGCATCTCTCCGACGCCCTCCCGCCCCACATAAAGAGAATCTGCTGACGCTTGAAAGGTGCCGCCGCGCAGCACGAACTGACCGGTGGAGCTGCTAAATCGCCCTACCGACAGGTCATTGCACCGCAGGATTCCCCCCGTCAGAAGCAACACACCAGCGGAGTTGGAAGAACGCCCCACCGAAACATCCTCCATGAGCGCCAACCCGTCGGACAGGATGAACGATCCCGACCCGTCCTCACCGATTCGAGCCGTGCCGTTCGTGGCGATGAGGCTCCCACCGTTTAGCTGAAACTCGCCACGGGAGAGCGGGTCATCTCCCAGGATCAGGATGCCGGACACTATCGAGGTCCCGCCCCCCATCGAGAGTCGTCCAACCGACCCCGCCAAGCCGCCGAGCACCAGGTCGCTCGCACTGCGAAACATCCCCGCACGAAGAGTCATGCTACCCAGCCCCTCCCGTCCGATCCGCGCTCGAGCCCCTGCAATGCAGGACAACTCGCCGCCGTCGAGCAGCAGATCCCCAGACAGCAGAGTCAAGCTACCCTGAGCTGAGCCATCGATCACGAACCTGGAACTCAGAATCTCGAGACGCCCGCCGACTCCAAGGCTGACGGTGTTGGAGGAGAGCAGCGGCACGGCCCCCATACCACTCAGCCGAAGCGTGTTGGTGGAGCCTGCCGTTCCAGCTAAGTTGAGCCGGCGGATGACCCGATTCCCCGCGGGCGCGGTGGAGTCGATGGTCACCACCTTGCTGCCGGCGTTCACCACCGAAACCGCCTGCGTCGACGAAGGAAGCCCGCCCAGCCAACTGGCAGCTTCCATCCAAGTGCCCGAGCCAGCCTTGTTCCAGACGGAATCTGCCCATAAGCACGAGGCGGAGGTGACGGCCCAGAGCACCGCCGCAAGCACCCTTGCACCAGGGCCCGTCCTCAGCCCCCGGCGTCGACCTGGCTGGGTGGCCATCCAACAAACGCTGATCATCATATTCATTCAGACTTGAAGGTGACTGGGACGGAATCCGTTGGATTGACCGATGGGGCGCTGTGGTTCCGAGCGCCGGGCATGACCTGGACGCGGGGCTTCCCGCTGGAACCAAGCCCTAAACGCTCCTCACACCAATCGAGCAGCAACGGCAGGATAGAGACGCGGTCAGGCTTGAGAGTGCAGAGATAGAGATGCCTGGCCACGGTTACCGTCTGATAAGCCCGAATGCGAGGACGCAACTCGACCGCGGTTAACTCCAGGTAGCGTTCCTTGAGCATCAGCTCAAAGCACGAGTAGGCTCCGGCATGCCCATGCTCGCGCAGACTCTGCTCGGTGATGTGTCCCAAGAAATTGCCAATATCGAGCGCCGGGTCCCCGCAACAGCAGAGATCGAAATCCAACAGATGCACGAGCGGACCACTCAGGATAACCTGGGCTGGATAAAAATCACGATGGATGCAACAGCTCTCCCGCTCCTCGAAAGCCGAGAACAACCGACAACAAGACTCAAAGATGGCGTCCAGGCGCGCCCTCAGCGATGGCCGCGTCTCCGAAAGTCGATCGAAACGGTCGCGCAGGATGGAGCACTCGTCCGCGACGGTGTGCTTACGGTTCGGACGCAGCTCCAAGCGGTGCAGCTTAACCGCTGCCTCGGCCACCCGATGCGCGATAGCCAGCGCCTGGGGGACTCTCAGGAACGTCTCCAAGGAATCGCCGATGACCTTCCGTTGCAGGAGAAGGTGGGAGGATTCGATCAGGCCGATGGGCTCGGGGATCGCTATTCCGTCCACCGACTTTGCATCAAAGCCGCTCGACCACAGTTTACGCAGTAGCGTATAACTCCGCTGATCAGGGCCCTTCGCTCGGATCTTCCCAATCAAGTGCCAGGGGGCTCCTGGAACGCGGAGGCCGCCATCCGTCATCGCGTATTCCACGAGACAACGTTTCGCCGGCTTGTGGCGAAACACCCGAATCGACTCCAACTGCCGCGCGACCGGTGCGGAACCCTCGGCTCCCGAACCACGCTCCTGCAAAAGCGTGCGGAGCCGGGACTCCATCGTTTCCGGGTGAAAGGCCTCGCGCAGGGGTAGAAAACCAGGGTCTTCCAGTACCGTGAGAGGAATGGACACGCGACAGCTCACGCGCCCCTCCTGACCACTGCCTCAACCACTCCCCGCAAGCGCTCCGAGAGATGGCCAATGGTGAAATTGTCCAGGCACCTCTCTCGCGCTTTTCGCCCTAGTTCCGCGGAGAGCGCTGGATTCTCCAGCAGATTGCGAATGGCGGCCGCCAGCGCCTCCGACTCACCGGGCGGCACCAACATTCCACAACCCTCAAGCACCTCGGGCAGATCCGACACGGCGCTCGCGACAATGGGTTTACCCATCGCCATGCAGTCATAAATCTTCATGGGCATCTGATAGCGGGTCACCTCCGTGTCCAGCTGAGGCACGGCTACGAGATCAGCCGCTGCCAGCAGCCTGGGCAGGTCGTGGTACGGGATCGGCGAAAGCCGCTGAATGGGATACTTGGACCAAGACTTTTCGGCCAGGTCCGCAGGGCGGCACAGCACCGCCAGGGTTGCGCCTGCAACCGATCCGACGGCTTTGGCCAGTGGCTTCAAGCCCTTGTGCCAACGGGGCGTCCCAGCGAAAAGCACCGTGGGTCCAGAGAAGCCAAATTCGCGACGCACCGACGATCGATCGATCATCGGTGGATTAAACCGCTCCGTGTCTGAACCGTGCGGGATCAAGGTTCCACCGAATCGCTTCTGCAGCGAGCGAGACGCGGAAGTGACGGCGGAAGCCGCTCCTCCGGCCCGGCTCAGCAGTGAGACAAAGACTGCGGATCCAGGCCTGCTAAGATCGGCCATGGACGGCTTCGCTGCCCACTCGGCCCGAGGAGCGAACCCGGTGTCGAGATCATCCACATCCAGAATCACCGGGATATCGAGCTTTTCCGACGCCACCAAGGCTGCGCCGTAGGACGCCAACTGGGGCTTAACTGCGATCAAGACATCAGACCCCTGGCAGAGTTGAATCAACTCGAGAAACGAGCGATAAAAGCGGGGAAAGCGCCCCTCGGGCACCGTGCGGATCCAAGACTCCTCAGGCAACGCAGGCCAAAGACCGCCCTTCTCCACCGGTCCTACCACCTGCACCTCGGCGAAGGCCCGCGCTGCCAAGGCGAGCCGATGCGCTCTCATGGACGCGTTGGAAGACAGATTATGGCTCAGGACAGTTATCTTCATGCGACTTCCGCCAAGGCTAGGTTGATCAGAGGGGTTGCCAGATAGCGTTCGGCAGGCCAGAGCTGCAAGAGGCTGGCCGCTCTCCTCAGCAAGGCGGCGGCTGTGTAAAAGGACATCGTGGCGGCGACCGTGTTCGCCGGGTTTACCGATTCGTAACGCCGGACGAGGCGCTTGATCAAAGCGTGGTTGGGCTGGCGGCCGCGCCGCAGTGAGGCGAGCCAACTCGAGGTCGCCACATAGGCCAGATCGCGAGCAGGATCTGCCCATTGAAAACGGTCCCAATCGATCACGACCAACGTCTCCTCGTGCACCAGAATATTGCGGGTGGAGAAATCGCCATGGCTGGGCACCAACCCGGAGCCTTTGCGCCGCCGATTCTCCATGGCCACCAGGACCTGCTGGAAGGAGGCTTGGTGTTCCGGAGAATGGGTCTTGATCCAGTCAAGACGCCGACCCAAGGAGCGCAGGACTCCGCGAGCGCTTCGACGGGTCGTTGGCAGTGCATCGGATCGATGGAGTTCGGCGAGCAGATCCACAACTCTCTCCCATGGCTCGATGGCCGAGTCGGCCAGGGGATGCGTTTCCATGGGGGTCCCGGGGACACGCGCGAAGATCGCCAGGGAAAGATCCGCCTCATAGTGCAGCGGCTCCGGCACCACCGCGGGCCGGCGGGCTCGACCGAAGCTCGAGTTCCAAACCAGGACTGCATTGGCGAACGCGGCCTCCCCGCCCCCGCGAGGATAGTGCTTGGCGACCGCACTCACTCCGGCGGGTGTTCGGACGGGGAGCGCCTCCCGGTCAGGGCGCCGCACCTGATAATCGCCGGCCTCCAACTCGTATCCGCGAGCCGACAGCACCAACCCTAGATCCGGCGCAAGCGACTGGTCAGAGAGTGACAACATAAGAATCTTGATTAGCCTTGGATGCATTGTTGCCCGTAGCAGTATCCCAAAGCGCCGCGTAGGCACCTCGCTGCTTCACCAACTCCTCATGGGTGCCCTGCTCGAGAACTCGACCCCTGCCCAGATAGATGATGGTATCGGAACGACGCGCATGGCTGAGGTCGTGGGTTATGTGCAACACGGTCCGACCCGCATAGCGCTTTTCCAGCGCGGCTAGCACCGCCTGCTCGCTCTGCACATCGAGGCCAGTCGTGGGTTCATCGAGGATGAGGATCGGTGCCAGACGGACCGCGGCGCGTGCGATGGCAATGCGTTGGCGCTGGCCGTGGGAAAGGGTCACACCCCTCTCTCCGATCACCGTGTCGTAGCCGGCAGGGAGAGCGCGGATAAACTCATCCGCGCGGGCAAGTTTAGCCGCTTCCTCAATCGCTTCGTCTGACACCCCCGCACACCCGAGGGCAATGTTCTCGCGCACGGAAGTGGCGAAGAGCAGGTTGTCCTGCAGAACGACGCTGATCTGCTGCCGGAGCGACTCAACAGTGAAGCGATCCAAAGCCACTCCATCGATGCGAATTTGTCCGGAACAAGGATCGTACAACCGAAGAATCAAGCTCGCCAAAGTCGACTTGCCGCTTCCTGAGGGCCCGACCAATGCCACATGACGCCCGGCGGGAATTACCAGTTGAACCTTCTTTAGCACGAACTTGGCATCTTCATAGAGGAACGAGACCTGATCAAATTCCACGTGCCCCAGAAAAGGCGGAGCAGGGATGGCGTCGGGACGGTCCTGCACCTCAGGGGTGCTTTCCAGCAGATCGAAAACGCGAGCGGCGGAGGCACTGGCTTTGCTGAGTCGAGCGCTATACTTGGCGAAGTCCTGAATCGGCCGGTAGGCGTACTTTAGATAGGCGAGAAACAACAGGAGGTCGCCCGCGCGCAAGGATCCCGCCATCACCTGCCGGGTGCCATACCACAGCACCAAAGCGGTCGCCGCTCCCACGAGCAGATCGATGGAGCGTTCCAAACCGGCAGCCAATCGACGTCCCTTGACGGCGGTTTTGAGGTTCTTCTCGTTGGCGCTGGAAAACTCGTCCGCAAAGGTGTTGCCCAGCGACAACGTTTGGATGGTGCGAATTCCTCCCAAGGATTCGGCGGCCGTGGCCGCCATGTCGCTCTCGCGCTGGCGTTGCTGCTGCGCCACCGTCCGGATCTGACGGGTCAATCGGACCGTGCGCAGCCAAAAGAGTGGCACCAGGGCGATCGAGACTAGAGCCAATTGCCAGTGCAGCCAAAACATCAAACCGACCATACCCACCAGGATCAGAACCTTGCCAATCATGGGGAGCAGGGCATTAACGGTGGCATCCTGAAGAATGCCAATGTCGCCGATCACGCGAACCACCAAATCCCCCGCACGGGAACGCGCGTGGAACGACAGCGAGAGATACTGAAGGTTGCGGTAGACGCGACCACGCATCCGTGCCCAGAGACGGTTGCCGATGATGGCAAAGCCGACCGTGGCCACATAGGCTGCGACCGCACGTCCCGCACAGATCGCCACCAGCGAGATGCATGCGACCCACAGGATGTCACTCGGGGGCAAGGAGCCCAGAAAACTGAGCATCCCTGCCGGAGTCGGCGGTCGCTCGGGCAGAACATAGTCGAAAATCACCTTCAGAGGCCAGGGCTCCAGCAATCGAAAGAGCACTTCCAGCAGAACCGCGAGAACCGATCCGAAAATGAGCCCGCGGAAGGCACCCAGCGCCGGACCGAAATGAATTCGAGCCCTTCGATAGAGGCTGATCGTTTCCGACAGATGTAGTGTGGAGGCCATAGGCGGTTAAGGGATGCTGACCTCGAGGTTCCGGGATTCAGCCGCGAGGGCTCGCACCCTTCGAGCGGAAGACTTCCAGGTGCGATGCTTAAGCACCCAGCTTCGTCCCGCGCAGCCGAGCGACTGCCGAAGCCCTGCATCCGCAGAGAGCCGAAGGAGAGCTTGGCTGAGGGGGGCCACCTGACCGGGCTCCACCAGAAGCCCAGTGACTCCATCCTGAACCACCGACGTGATCTGGCCGATCCGGCTCGCGACGATCGCACGGCCCGCCGCGAGATACTCATACACCTTCAGAGGAGAAAAGTAGAACGACTCCATGGGTGGGTACGGCGCCACTGCCACATCCATGGATGCCAGCCAGGAAGGAACATCGCTGGGCTTTACAGCCCCGGCAAAGTGAACCGCGCTCGAGATTCCGAGCTCCTCCGCTCTCGCTGCGAGCCGAGCGCGTTCAGGTCCATCTCCCACCAGCAATAGCTGGGCGTCGGGACGCTGTTGGCGAACCACTGCGAAAGCTTCGAGCAAGGTCATCAAGCCGTGCCAGGGCTTCAAGGTGCCCAAAAAGCCGATCACCATCCCCCCCAAGCCCCGCACCTGCGCAGGAGCCACGTTCGGGACGAAGCGGGAAGGGCTGACGCCATTGGGCAACACGCTCACCTTGCCCCGGGCCCCCGGCTGGGCATCAAGCCAGGCGGCCAACTCCTCGGAAACCGCCAGAAGATGGGTGGCCGCCTCGAACACGCGATGCGCCACCTCGCGACACTCGGCCAGGTGCACCAAGCCGCGATGCTCCAACTGCTCATCGATCAAGGGAGCGTTGACTTCCAACAACCCAGGAACACCCACGCGTCGCGCGAACTCCATGCCGGCGTAGCTCCAGAGGGAATAACGTTCGTAGAGGAACTCGGCGCGGTGAGCTCCGCAATGGCTCAGAATGGCTTCCAGGTCGCGATTGGCCAGCAGGGCTGACGTCTCCCTGCCCGCGACGTCGGGCGCGGCGAGCGGCGGCAGAACCGACAAGCGCGCCCGAGCGATCTGCCCGCCCGGCACACCCCCGAGCCGCTGAGCGATCAAACGCATCTCCAAGCCCTCTTCCAAGAACGCACCCAGCATTTCCTGAACATGAACTGAACACCCCTTCTCGCCAAAAACAGGGACGCCGGAATCAGCACAGATGTAAACCGCCGATGGAGACGTCATGCTCATGAGCAGAGAGCGGGTTGCCCCGTCTGGGTTTGTGAACGTTCACGTGCACAGGCGTTGAAGAGTTCCCGTTGCCGTTGCGCATTCTGCACGATGTCGAACTCCGCCTCGATCAAACGCCGAGCCCGGGAGGCCAGCTGAATGCGGAGCTTGGCGTCGCCCAGCAACCGCTTGAGAGCCAGCGCCAGCGCCACGGGATCCCGCTGCGGAACGAGCAACCCGGTCTCTCCCTCGCGAACAATCTCGGGAATTCCCGTAACCGGGGTTGAGACGCAAGGAGTGCCCAACGCCATGGCCTCCAAGAGGACCGTGGGCATGCCGTCTCGATTGCCATCCTCCCCGACGATGCAGGGCGCAGCCATCACCGCAGCCGACTGCACCATCCGGATGATGTCGCTCTGCGGACGAGCCCCCGACAACTCCACCAGAGAACCGAGGCCCAACCGGGTCAGCTCGCTTCGGAGCGCGTCCTCCTGGTCGCCATTACCGACGATCTGACAACGAAACGAGGTTCCTGAATCGCGAAGAATCGCACACGCCTTAAGCAGGTCGCTAAATCCCTTTTTCTCCACCAGACGGCCCACCGCGATCACCACCGGAGGACGATCCTCAGGGGCAGCATAGGCAAAACGGTCCAGATGAAGTCCGTTATAGAGCCGAACAACCTTCCCCGCAGCGGCACCGTAGTGGTTCTGCAAGAATTCCAGATTGAAATCACTGACGGTGACCACCGAGTCGGCGGAGTTGAGTTTACGCTCGAGATCCTCCGGAACCACGCTCTCGTGAAAGATGTCTTTGGCGTGAGCGGTGAACGAAAAGGGCACCCGGGAAAAGAGGGACGCAAGCCGGGCAACCGAGGTGGCCGACGTGGCGAAATGGGCATGCAGATGATCGATGCCGCGTTTCTTGATCTCCGCCACCAGACACAACGCCTGGTAGACATCCCGGACATTCTCTCCCCGAGCCGCTTCAAAGGTTCTCCAAAAGCCTGGAAACTGGCTCGCGGCCTCTTCTACCAAACGCCAGAACTCGCTGGCCTTGGGCACCTCCGACGGAAGGTAAGTCACAGCCCCGCGAACGCAGGACACGATGTTCTGAAAGTGCGAATCGATGCACGGCCCCAAGGAGAAGATCTCGATGGGCCAGCCGGCGGCTTCATGCGCCAGAAGCTCGTTCACGATGAAGGTTTCAGAGAAGCGAGGGTACCGCTTCACCACATATCCGATTCTGAGGGGATTGGAGGTCTTCATGGATTACTGCACAGGGGAAGTCGCCCCGGGATCAAGGACTCTCGAGCCTGGGCATGCAGCTGAAGTGCGGCCGCCTGGGCTCCCTGAAAATTCAACACCCGCGAAACACGGCTCCGGATGCTTTGCCGGCTCTGGTTCACCGCCAGGGAAATGGCCGCGCCCAGACGAGCCGGTGTCAGCTCCCGGGGATGAAGCCAGGTCATCAGGCCGAGCCGGCCGAAGGCCTGAGCGCGGATCAACTGTTCCTCACGCGGCTCCACACGCGGCACACAAACCGTCGGCACACCTGCCGCCAGCGCCTCGCCCAACGTGTTGTATCCCCCCATGCACACCACCGCTGAGGCGATCTGGAGATAGTTGGGAAGATCCGGCACGAACCGACGAAAGATCACGCGATTCCTGAGGGCAATCCGCTCCAAGAGCCGAAATCGGGACTCAGGCATCATGGGCCCAGCCACAGCCATTCCCTTCCAAGGCACATCGACAGCCGATCGCACAAACGATTCGATCAGAAACGCTCCATCCTCACCTCCCCCAGCCGAGGCGATCACCAGGGGCTGTTGAGTGGTTGCGAGCGGGACAACGCGCTTCTCGCCCCCACGACCGGAGGGAGTCGCTGCCGGGTTAACCACGTAACCACAAAAGCGGGTGCGACTCGCAAGCACGTCGGGAAACCGGTACTCACGAACCGAGTCGAACACATGGGCATGACCATAAACAAAAACCTGGTCGTAGTTTTTCGCAATCGCACGCTGGGTTCGATAAGGCGTCCATTCCGCAGCAACGGTCTCCGGCGAGTCCAGGATGTCACGCAAGCCCAGCACGCTCCTGGCTCCTTGGTCTTTGGCGATGCGCAGCGCCTCTCGAAACTCACCGCTGGCCCCAAACGGATGTTTGTCGACCAAGACCACATTCGGCTTAAAGGACCGAACCGCCGTCCGCAGAAGCGAGGCGCGAAAAGTCCGAATTTCCTCCGCCGAGATGGACATACGACGCGAGACGTAGCTCCCATTCTCCACCTTGCGTAGCCCGGGGAGCTTAAGAATCTCAACCTGCGCCGGAATCCCCAACCGTGTGACTTCCTCCGTGCCGGTCACCAACAGCACACTGGCCGAAGGCTCCAACTCACTCAGCGCCCGCGCGATCGCGATATGCCGGCGGGTATGTCCCAACCCCATCCCATCATGGGAATAGAGAAAGAAGCGCGGAGCCGCAGATGAACTTGGATGTTCAGACAACAACATAGGACAAGCAGCTCCTCTTGAGCACCCCAGGTGCCAGCCGCTCAGGACTACCCAGCAAACACCCTGAAGCGCTTGCCTACCGGAGCAAATAAAGATCCCATATTGTTCTATTCTAGAATGTTACAACTAAGAGCCCGTATCACTCCCTCCCCTCACCGCATCCATGTCATCAACCCTCAGCGAATTCGAACCCAGCGGTATTTGGGCTCAGAAGCCCGTTACGGTTTGGGCCCGATGGCCCAAACTCAGAGAGTCGCGTCGTGGACTAGCTGCGGTCGGGGGACTTCCTTCCCCAGCGCGCCCAACCTGCTAAAGCAGGAACTCCATACGCCGGAGGTGCCGTTCTCGTACGGAGTTTCGCCTTCAAGCGGATCGGGCAGCGAAGTGGAAAGGGACGGGGAACCTGCTAAAGCAGGAACTCCATACCCCAAAGGGCCATGTGCCCCTCGCCGCCCTCAGCCCAATCCATGCAGTCGGGCGGCATGGATTGGGCTGAAGGCGGAAGGTTTCTGATCGCGTGCGCGACGGATCCTCGGCATGATCTCTCCACCATGCCGACCAAGCCTGCGCCAGTTCGCCATAACCGGTCCCGATGGAAATCAATGGCCCGCGGAGCTGCATTTGTGCTCCTGGCGGGGGTTGCCATCGTGGGAATGCGCGCGGCGTATGTCTTTCGCGACCGCACCCCGGGCTACTCTCTAACGATCCACCGGAAACCAAGCTCCTCGGCCACCGCGCTCCGGGTGGGGTTTGGCCGGATCAACATCACGCCCTCGCTGACCAACGCAGCACGTCCGATATGGCTGGCGGGATTCAGCCAGAATCGAGCAGCCACGGGCGTTCACGACCCGCTCTATGCCGTGGCCACCGTTCTGGATGACGGTCAAACCCGGGTCGGACTCGTGGTCCTGGACGCGATTGGGTTCTTCTATGACGACGTCATTGCCGTGCGACGAGCCTGTGAGGCCGAGCTCAAGCTCAATTACACCGTCGTTTGTTCCACGCACAACCATTCCACCCCGGACTTGATGGGACTCTGGGGGCCCAGCCCGCTGCGAAGCGGAGTTGACCGCCACTACCGACAACAGGTGATCGATGGGGCGGCACAAGCACTCCGCGATGCAGCCCAGAGCCTGCAGGAAACCAAAGTCTCCTATCATGAAATCAAGACCCCGCCCGACGGACTCGTGGCCGATACTCGCAAACCCCAGGTCTTCGACTCCGACCTGCGCGTGGTCCTCTTCCGAAACCCCGCCGGGACCGAGGTCCTGGGAACAGTCGTGGGCTGGGGCAACCACCCGGAGACACCTTGGTCCAAGAACCAAGAGATCACGGCCGATTTCCCAGGTGCGTTGCGGGACGCTCTCGAGAATGGGATTGTACACAGCAACCGAGTCGTCCTGCCCGGGCTGGGAGGAACGCATGTCTTCGTCAATGGGGCTGTCGGAGGATTGATGACCACTCATCCCTCCACGGTGGTCACCGATCCTTTTTCCGGGGAAGAGTTCAAGAAGCCATCCCACGAGAAAACGCGGGCGCTGGGAAATCAGCTTGCCCGGCGGGTCCTGGACCGCATCTCGAATCTTGAGCTTCCCGGAAGCACCATTGCCCCCATCGGGATTCACGCCCGCACGGTGGAGTTTCCGGTCAAAAACAAGGGATTCCTGCTCGCCACCTTCTTGGGGCTGCTCGATCGCGGTCATTCGAGCTGGATGCGGATGAAGTCGGAGGTCGCCCTCATCACCCTGGGCGAAGCGTCCATGGCGTGCATCCCGGGGGAGATCTATCCGGAGATCGTGAATGGCGGCGTTGAGCAAGCGCCGGGAGGGGACTTTGAGGTGGCGCCGGTGGAGGTCCCAGCTATTCGAGAGCTGATGCCCGGAAAATTGAAGTTCGTGTTCGGCCTGGCCAACGATGAGATCGGCTACATCATTCCGCGCAGCGAATGGGACGAAAAGCCGCCCTATCTTTATGGCGCAAAAGGGTCTCCCTACGGAGAGGTCAACTCGGTTGGACCCGATACCGCCCCACTGATCCATCAGGCGCTCCGCTCGCTCTGCGAAGAAGCCCGGCAGCCTTAGCTGAGCCGACTCGGAAGCCCCATCTTTGAGGTGGCAATCGAGCGCGAGACCGGTCATGATGACCCAGCTCGCAAATCGGACGGTGGGGCCTGTTCAACCGCAACGTTCCGCAAGAGTCGAGCGGCTAACCCGACCGCTGAAGTATGCATCTCGCACGTCCCGGCCTCCTGTCGGCCAAGCTCAACCTGCCGATACTCCTCTCCCTTCTGGTGTGCCTCGTCCCAGGAACTGTCCTTAGGGCGCAGCCATTCACGTCGGACGACATCGGCCGGCCAAGCCAGCCCGGCTCAACGGCGGTCGTATCGGCGGGGGTCGACCTCAGCTTCTCCGGACGCGACATCGATGGCAAATCGGACGAGTTTCGCTATCATTGGCAGTTACTTACCGGGGACTTCGATGTGCAGGTGCGAATCCCGAAACTGGACGCGGGAGACCCCTGGGCGAAAGCGGGACTGATGGTGCGGTCGAGCCTCAGCACCAATGCCGCCTTCGCCATGGTGGCCACCACTCCCGGGCTGGCGGGATCGCTTTTTATATCGCGGTCAGGGGTGGATTCAAACGCGGTGCCGGAGGGGTTCTTTCCGCCCAACCCACCCGATGCCTGGATCCGCCTCCAGCGTGTGAACGACCGTCTCACCGGCTACGCCAGTCGCGACGCACGACAGTGGATGCCTCTGGGTTCAGCCTCGGTGGATTTACCCGCCCAAGCCTACCTGGGTTTCGCGCTGGCGAGCCGGTCGCCCGCCTCCCCTGCAACCGCGCGGTTCCGGGATTTTGCCAACACTTCATCCACCAGGAGTCTGATGTCGTTCGGGGAGCACGAACCTCCCGGCCCATCCAGTCGAACCACGGGGCTCGCAATCACCGAAATTCTCTACAATCACCCTCCGCTCGAATCGGGATCAACCAACAGTCTCGAATACGTGGAACTGTTCAACTCCAATCCATTTTTCGAGGAGATCGGGGGCTACCGCCTCAGCGGGGATGTGCAATTCATTTTCCCAGCCGGCACGAGCCTGCATGGCGGGCAATACTTGGTGATAGCCCGTGACCCGGAGGCAATCCGCCGGACCTATGGCATTGCGAACGTCGTCGGCCCTTTCACCGGATCGCTCAAGCCGACGGGACGAGTGCAGCTCTTGGATCGAGTCAATGCGGTCATGCTCGATGTTCCCTACTCCCACCTCCCCCCCTGGCCCGCCGCTGCGGACGGCACCGGTCACTCGCTCTCCCTCGCCCGCCCATCGCGCGGTGAGTCATTCCCGGAGGCATGGGGGATCAGTGATCGAAAGGGTGGATCTCCCGGCAGGGCGGAGAGCCTGGGACGGGAACCGCTCCGAGGGGTGCTCATCAACGAATTCCTGGCCAACCCCAGCGGAGCCGACCCGGACTATCTTGAGCTCTACAATCACAACCCGCAGCCGGTCGATCTTTCGGGAGCCTGGCTAACCGACTCGCCCACCACGAACAAGTTTCGAATCCCCGATGGAACGATCATTCCCGCGGGAGGTTTCCTGACCTACGATGAATCTCGGCTCGGCTTCAGCCTCAACGCGGAGGGAGAAACCCTTTATCTCGTCAACGCAAACCGAGATCGGGTGATCGATGCGGTACGGTTCGATGATCAGCGCCCGGGTGTCTCACAAGGCAGGCATCCCGATGGCAACCAGGAATGGTATCCCTTGAAAACCCGAAGCCCCGGCTCACCCAACACGGACATTCTCGTGCATGATGTCGTGATCCACGAAATCATGTACAAGCCGATCAGCGGGGACGACGACGACGGGTTCATCGAGTTGTTCAACCAGGGCACCAACACCCTCTCCATCGCGGGCTGGAAATTCGTGTCAGGCATCTCCTTCACCTTCCCCCCCGGGGCAACTCTTCCAGCCCAAGGCTATGTGGTAGTGGGGAAAAATCGATCCCGGCTGCTGTCCCGCTATCCAGGAACGCTGACGCCGCAAAATACCTTCGGAGACTACAGCGGGAAGCCCACGCGCGACGGGAACCGCGTCGCGCTGGCGATGGCCATCGAGGAGGTTTCACGCGGAGCCAACGGGGTGGAGCAGACCAACATCATTTATCCAGTCATCGACGAAGTGACGTTTGCCCGAGGGGGCCAGTGGGGGCGTTGGGCAAACGGCGATGGCAGCAGCCTCGAACTCAGAGACCCCCGCGCCAACCATCGCTTGGCCGCCAACTGGGGCGACAGCGACGAGACTCAGAAGGCTCCGTGGAGTCTCATTGAGGCCACCGGCCTGATCGACAACAGCCGACCTTACAACAGCGGGCCCATCAATCGGCTGGAGGTCACCCTGCTCAACGCGGGGGAGTGTCTGTTGGACAATGTGGAAGTCTTCGCCGGCACCAACGCGGCCAACCGGGTTTCCAACTCGACCTTCGAAAGCGGGCTGGCGCCTTGGGTCGTGCAGGGCGACCATGTGCAGTCCTCTCTCGAACTCGACGAGGGATATCAAAGTTCCCGGTCACTGCATGTGCGAGCCTCCGCGCGAGGCGACACCGGGGCCAATCGCATTCGGGTCGCCATGTCGCCGGACCTCGCCGCCGGCCAGACCTGCACGATCCGCGCCCGGGCCCGCTGGCTCCGGGGATGGCCCGAACTGATCCTGCGCCTCAAGGGAAATGGGTTCGAGCTTCCCGGCGTCCTGCAAGTCCCCACCAACTTGGGAACCCCAGGGCAGCGCAACACCCAGGCAGCCACCAATGCACCGCCAGCCATCGCCGCGGTTCAGCATCAGCCCGTGCTGCCGCCGGCCAACCACGACGTAACTATCACCGCGCGCGTGGCGGACCCCGATGGCGTGAAATCACTCACCGTGTGGTATCGAACCGATCCCGAGACGAATTACACGTCCGTGAGGATGAACGACGCCGGACAGGAGGGCGACCTGCTTGGCCAGGATGGAGTCTTCAGCGGCGTGATACCCGGCCAACCCCTGGGAACACTCGTGGCGTTCTACCTGGAGGCAGCTGACGACGCTTCGCCGACTCAATCGGCTCGCTTCCCGGCAGTTGCCCCCCAGCAAGAATGCCTGGTCCGCTTTGGAGAACCCACCCCAGCCAGCGGGTTCTCGAGCTACCACTTCTGGATGACGGCCAAGAACCTAAAGACCTGGATCAACCGGCCGTCGCTCAGCAATGAGCGGGTGGAAGGCACGTTCGTCTATGGAAACTACCGAGCCATTTACAACATCGGAGGCAAGTATTCCGGCAGCCCTTACCACCAAGGCATCGAGTCCCCAATGACCGCTGGCTGCAATTACTCGCTGGAGCTTCCCTTGGATGATCTGCTGCTGGGCACCGAGAATTTCAACAAGATCCACGCACCCGGCAACGGGCCGTTCGACGACGCCACCGGGCTAGCGGAACAGACCGCTTACTGGGTCATGCAGCAGATGGATCTGCCCTACAACTATCGCCGCATCATCGGCTTTTATTTTAACGGGGTAAGAAAAGGCAATGCGTTCATGGAGGACACCCAGACCCCGGGATCCGATGTCGTCAACCAACGATTTCCCGATGACAGCGATGGCCATCTTTACAAGCTGCAGCCCTGGTTCGAGTTTGATGACGTCACCTCCACCGGCAGCGGCGGCGCTGGATTCGACACCGTTTCCATGTGCCGACTCATGCACTTCTACACTGGGCCCACTGGAAACATCAAGAAGCTGGCCCGCTACCGCTACAACTGGCTGACAAGGGCGGCAAACGGAACCGCCAATGACTATACCAATGTGTGGGATTTGATCGACGCGGCGAATACCCCCCCGCGAGGCGACTACGTCGCCAACATGAAACATCTAGTGGATATGGAAGAGTGGATGGGGGTTTTCGCCGTGCAGCATGCGGTCGGCAACTGGGACAGCTTCGGAAACTCCAATGCGCAGAACATGTACGGCTATAAGCCGAGCCGAGGAAAATGGACCCTCCTAACCTGGGATTTCAACATCGTCCTGGGAAACCAGGGATCCGATGGTCCGACCGGCGACGACCTGTTCCAAACCAACACGGACGACCCGGGAATGGTCCGCATTTATGAAACCCCGGAGTTCCGACGAATGTACCTCCGCTCGCTCAAGAGGATCGCGGAAGGACCGATGAACGGGAACGGCCTGGCTGCCTTGATGGATGCCAAGTATGCGGAGATGACCGCCGGGGGGATCATCATCAGCAATCCTGCCGCCATGAAACGATGGGTCGAACAACGGCAGGCCTTCCTGAACTCCGAGGTGAGGAAATATGCCACCAACTTCACCCTGCTTGGATCGGCTAACTACACCACGAACTCGGATGTCGCTGTGCTGACCGGCTCAGCACCTTTGGACGTAAAGACAGTAGTCGTGAACGGGGTTCAGTATCCACTGGCTTGGGTGAACCCGACGAGCAGGATCACGGACTCCAGCTACGTGACCACCTGGAGGATCATCGTACCGCTCACCCCCGGGGACAATCACCTGGCCCTCGAAGCCCTCGACTTGGAGGGTGCCAGAATCCCAGGGATGAACCTGGCTGTGAGCATCACCCGCACCCTGAGCGAATTAGACCCCCGCGGTGTGGTGGTGATCAACGAGATCCACTACAATCCCGCCCTGCCCAACGCGGCTTACCTCGAATTGTTCAACACCTCCACCAACCGAGCTGTCGACCTGTCCGGCTGGCGCCTCGATGGCGTTGGCTACACGTTTCCGACCGGGAGCGTGATCAACCGGGGGCAGCACCTGGTTCTGGCGCGTGATCGTGTCGGCCTCGGCCGGGCCTTCGGTTTGGAGGCGCCGGTGTTCGGTGAATATGAGGGCGGACTTTCGGATGACGGTGAAGTCGTCAGCCTGGTGAAGCCGGGCCCCACGCCGGACCGGGACATCGTCGTCGACCGGGTGCGCTATGAACCGACGCTGCCGTGGCCCCAGACCGCGAACGGATCGGGATCGTCGCTGCAGCTCATCGATGCCACCAAGGACAATAGTCGCGTCAGCAATTGGGGCAGCGCCGCTGAGCGTGGCTGGATCAAAGCCACACTGACGGCCACGAATCGCAGTCCCCGCATCCTTCTCTATCTCACCTCCGCCGGGGAGGCTTATGTGGACGATGTGTCGCTTACCGGACCGGACGGAAAGGAACTGGTGATCAACGGCGACTTTGAGTCTCCCTTGGCGGGAACCTGGGGCGTGGGCACCAACCTGACTCAATCGGGGCGGAGCACAGCGGTGGCCCGCTCAGGTTCTTCCAGTCTCCACCTCATCAGCACCGCGGGCTTCCCGCTGAACGGCAACACCAATCAAGCCATTTGGCAGGAGGTTTCGCCCTTTGCCACCAACCGTTACACCCTTACCTTTTGGTATCTGCCCTCCAGCAACGGCGTCGCGGTGGTGGCTCGAACTTTATCCACGGCCCCCTTCCTGATTCAGCGCGTCCTGGCACCCGTCTTTGCCACCCCCGGAGTGGCGAACAATGTCTCCGCCACCTTGCCCGAATATGACGAACTTTGGTTGAATGAGGTACTCCCCTACAATGTAAACGGGATTTCAGACAACCAAGGCGACCGTGATGGATGGCTGGAACTTTACAATGCGGGAAGCAAACCCATCAGCCTGGCCGACTACTTCCTGACGGACGACTATGCCCAGCTGCAGAGCTGGCGATTCCCTGCTTCAGCGATCATCCAGCCCAAGGAATTTCTCAAGGTCTGGGCCGATGGCGAACCAGAGGCCGGAAACGAAACCGTCTTCCACACGAGCTTTTCCCTTTCTTTAACGAATGGCTCGATCGCGCTGGTACGATCCATCGCCGGCACGCCTCAAATCGTGGATTATTTGAACTATCGCCGCCTGGGACCAGACCAGTCCTACGGTTCGTTCCCGGACGGCCAGCCATTCTATCGGCAGCGCTTCACCCAAGTCACCCCGGGGAACACCAACGATGGAACTCCTTCGGCGGTCCAGATCAATGAGTGGATGGCGGACAATGAGGGGTTCATTCCAGATCCAGGCGACGGCAAATTTCACGATTGGTTCGAACTCTACAACCCGGCCGAGACCACGGCAGACCTTTCCGGGTTCTATCTCACCGACAACCTCAGCAATCGCACTCAATACAGGATTCCATCGGACACCCTCATCCCCCCGGGAGGCCATCTGCTGGTGTGGGCGGACAAACTCTCCCCACCGCCCAACCCTGCCGATCTCGACCTGCATGCCAGCTTCAACCTGAGCAAACGAGGCGGGATCATCGCGCTGCTCGGACCGGATGGCAGAACCATCGATCTTGTCACCTACGGCGGGCAAACCAATGATATTAGCCAGGGGCGTTTTCCCGACGGAGCCGCCGACCTCGTTTTCATGTCGGATCCAACCCCGCGCCGGGCGAACCAAGCCAACCAGTCCAACAACACGCTTCCGAAAATACAGGCCATCCCCAGCCGGAGGCTGAACGAGAACACCAGGCTTTCATTCACCGCGACTGCGACCGATGGAGAAACACCCCCATCGAGCCTCATCTTCTCGCTCGAGCCCGGAGCGCCCTCCGGGGCCAGCATTCTGCCTGACGGACGCTTTCGCTGGCGGATCCGGGAAGACCAAGGCCCCGGACAGTTCAATCTGGCGGTGCGTGTGACCGACTCCGGAAATCCACCGCTGAGCGCCACGACTCAGTTCCAGGTAATGGTCGATGAAGTCAACAGCCCCCCCATCTTCAATCCCCGCTCTCAATACACCCAAGTTGGACAACTGCTGACCTTCGCCACCGCTACCGATGGCGACATTCCACCCCAGGAACTCACCTTCTCACTGTTGCCCGGAGCGCCCGATGGAGTCAGCATCGATCGGTCGACGGGGGTGGTCCGATGGCAGCCAGCCGAAAGCCAACGAGGAGCGGTCCAGCTCACCGTTCAAGCCCGGGACAACGGAGTTCCCTTCCTGACCTCCGTCTACACCTATTCCGTCACGGTGGGCGGATCCAACGAAAAGCTACTGGTCAGTCAGATCTTCGCCTCAGGGGACCGAGTGAGCATCCACACCCGCGGCATCGTCGGAAGAACTTACCAACTGCAACAAAGCCAAACCTTGGTCGGAGCCACCTGGAGCCGAGTCGAGGACCAGCTGGCGGTCCAGGAGCAGATCATCTTCTCGGACACGTTGATCCCGGGTCAGGCCCGCTATTACCGCCTACTGGAGCTCCCCTAGAATCCGCCGATGTCTGTTTCATGGTGAACATAGTGAATAATGAGTGAACCCCTGAAGAGTCAGCCACAAACAGCTCCAGCCGTGGTGATGCGAGTCATTGACAAGGTCGAGACTTCTGATCTGCTTTACTGATGATGTCGGCCGGATATCTGCATCATTTTGCCCTCCTGGTGTACTTGAGCTTAGGCGCTCAGGCGATCGGTGCGCTTCCATGGGTCGAAGGCCCAGGCCATCGGCTGATGGAGGTGCGGCCCAATCCCGCGGGCAAGATCGGCTTCACATCGGAGCCCCCCACCCGAACTGGGATCACCTTCACCAACGAGCTGCGCGGTGATCTCTATCTGACGAATGCCGTCGCGCACAACGGCGCCGGCCTGGCGATCGGGGACGTCGACGGCGACGGATGGCAGGATGTCTACCTCTGCGGATTGCAAAACCCGAACCGCCTCTACCGCAATCTCGGAAACTGGCGGTTTGAGGAAATCCCACTCCAGGAAGCTTCCTGCCCAACTCAACTCTCCACCGGGGCAACCTTCGCGGACGTGGATGGCGACAACGACCTCGACCTGCTGGTGAACAGCATCGGCGTCGGAACCCGGCTGTTTCTAAACGATGGCAAGGCGCGGTGGTCAGAGGTGAAGGGCTCCGGGCTCTCCACGAATGCCTCCGCGACCTCGATGACACTGGCGGATATTGATGGGGACGGAGACCTGGACCTATACTGCACCCACTTCATCGACTACATGCACCTGGCTGATCCAACCACCCGGTTTGCCGTGGCGAGGAAGGGCGATCGATGGGAGGTCACGAAGGTCAATGGAGAATCCACCCGCCTGCCTCGCTGGCGCGACCGCTTTGAAGCGCTGCCGGACGGCAAAGTTCGGGAACTACCGGAGGTGCACGCCCTGTATCGCAACGACGGCCAGGGACGCTTTACCGCCATCCACACCGAGCCGGGCATGTATTCGGACGAAACCGGAAAGCCGCTGACGCCGTTTCGCGACTGGGGCTTGGCGGCGATGTTCCGGGATATCGACGGCGATGGCAGCCCGGATCTTTATGTGTGCAATGACAACACTTCTCCGGACCGCATCTGGATCAACTCCGGCAAGGGCACCTTCAGGGCACTCGCCACCTCGAAACTCAGGCACACCAGCCGCTCCTCGATGGGCGTGGATTTCGCTGACCTGGACCGCGATGGATTCGACGACTTCATCGTGGTGGATATGTTGTCACGAGAGCACCGAAGGCGGATGACTCAACTGGTTCGCGACCGGCCCAATCCCATCGACGCCGAGCGGCCGGAGGAAAGGCCACAATACAATCGCAACACGCTCTACTTCGGAAGGGCTGAGGGTTTCTTTGTGGAAGCGGCGTTCATGGCCGGAGTGGCGGCATCCGACTGGACCTGGTCTCCGATCTTCATGGATGTCGACCTGGACGGTTTTGAGGATCTGCTGATCACCAATGGGTTTGAGTTCGATGTGATGGATCAGGACAGCAGCAACGAGATCAAGGATCCGCAGCGTCGCCGGAATCCAGAGGACCTCAAGCGCTCCATGCGCCTGCACCCGCGATCCCACACCCGCAACGCTGCTTTCCAAAACCAAGGCGATGGCCTGTTCAAGTCCATGGGCCGGGAATGGGGGTTCGACCACTTGGCAGTTTCCTACGGCATGGCCCAGGGAGATCTCGACAACGACGGTGATCTGGATGTCATCGTCAATAATCTCAACGAGGCGGTGACTGTTTATCAGAACAACGCTCCCGCCGGCCGGATCGCGGTGCGACTCAGGGGGGGCTCGGGAAACACCGAGGGAGTGGGGGCCAAGGTCCGGCTGCAGGGCGGCAGATTGACGCAGTCGCAGGAGATGATTTGCGGAGGTAGGTATTTGGCCGGGGATCAAGCCACCCGCGTGTTCGCCGTGGATCCCGATGCGACCCGGCCCATGTCGCTGGAGGTCACCTGGCGTAACGGCGCCAAGACCCGCCTGGAAAATATTCTCAGCAACCGCATTTACGAGATTCAGCAGCCTGCGGCAACTGGGACCGACCCACACCAGCCCAACCCCATTCCTCAACCATATCCCCTCTTCGAGGATGTCAGCTCCCAGTTGGGACATGTGCATACAGAAACGGGTTTTGACGATTGGTCCATCCAAGCCCTACTGCCCCACCGTCTCAGCAAACTAGGTCCTGGCCTAGCCTGGTATGATCTGGATGGCGATGGGTGGGAGGACTTGGTTTCGGCCGCTGGACGCGGAGGAAGTCTCGGTGCCTATCGCAACCTGGAGGGCCGCTCCTTTCAAAGATGGGAGGGTGCGCCACTTAGTCCAGGAGGCCAGACCGCGGTCCTGGGAATGTCGAGGAGCCCTGGGGATCGAAGCCTGCTAGTGACCGAGGGACCGCAGGAAATGTCTCCCGGTTCAAAGTCCGAGCTACTGACATTATCCGTCACCCAACTCTCGCTCTCAACCTCCAACTCGAATGCGCAGCGCAGCTTCATCGACCAGAACACCCCCGGCCCCATGGCCGCGGCGGACGTCGATGGTGACGGCGATTTGGATCTATTTGTGGGGGGCCGCTTCCGACCCGGCCACTTCCCCGAGCCAGTCTCGTCCAGCCTCTGGTTGAATGAGGCGGGCAAGCTGGCGATCAGCGAACCGGCGAGCGTGCCCTTCAAGCAACTCGGTTTGGTAAGCGGCGCCACGTTCGCTGACCTGGACGGGGATGGCGCTCTGGATTTGGCGCTAGCCACGCAGTGGGGCCCTGTGCGCGTCTTCCGAAACCAGCAGGGGCGCTTCACCGAAACCACCGCTGACTGGGGTCTGAGCGACCTCACCGGCTGGTGGACGAGCGTCACGGTGGGAGATTTCGATGGGGATGGCCGACTCGATCTTGCCGCGGGTAACTGGGGACGGAACACCGTGTATGAGCTTTATCAGCCGACGACCTTTCGCCTGTTCTATGGGGATTGGAACGGCGACGGGCTCGTTCAAATGCTCGAAGCCTGGCGATCCGGATCCAACTGGCTACCCATCCACGACCGCAACTGGCTCGCCCGAGGCTATCCCAGCGTTGCCGCCAACTTTCCCACTTACGACGCCTATGGCCAAGCCACTGTCCCCGAGTTGCTCGGCGCTACCTTCGAGAAGTGCCAGCACCTTGAGGCGACCGAACTCAGGTCAATGGTGTTTCTGAATCGGGGTGGCCGGTTCAAAGCCTTGCCTCTTCCCCGGGAGGCTCAGATGGCCCCCGTCTTCTCGATCAACACTGGCGACGCCGATGGCGACGGCATTGAGGATCTCTTTGTGAGCCAGAACTTCTTTGGAACGTCGACCGACCTCACTCGAGACGATGCTGGCTTCGGCCTCTGGCTTAAAGGGGATGGGGACGGATCGTTCAAAGCACTGGATGCCGCCATCTCTGGAATCCGGATCTTCGGCGAACAGCGCGGGGCGGCGCTGGTCGACTTCAATCACGATGGCCGGGTGGATCTAGCGGTGTCTCAAAACAACCGGCCGACCATGCTCTACGTCAACCGCCGGGCCAAACCAGGGCTGCACGTCGCACTCCAAGGCGGCCCATCCAATCCCGATGCGATCGGCGCACGATTGCGAATGGTCTATGCGAACGACCGAAAGGGCCCTTGTCGATTGGTCAGCGCTGGCTCCGGTTATCGATCACAAGATGCCGCGCATCAGGTGCTGGGCCTCCAGGAAACCCCGGTCGCGGTGTGGGTTCAGTGGCCGACCGGCGAACAACGCACGATTCCGGTTCCCAGCAATGAGCCACTCCTCCGCATCCGGTTCTCTCATGAAAAGCCCTAGTTCATCTTCACGACTGGCACACCTCTCAATCCAGCTGGCCTGGGCCGCTTTGGTGCTTTTGTCCCAATCAGGCTGCGACCGAAACACTTCATCACCCACCACCAAAACGGAGATCAAGTTGACGCCGACCACCAACATGGTCCCCATCAAGGCCGGCACGTTCACCCGCCTAAAGTTTCCGGTCACGATCACCCACGACTTCTGGATGGCAAAATACGAAGTTACTCAATGGGAGTTCGCCTCGGTGCTCACCAACAACCCAAGCCATTTCACCGGCGATTCCAACCGGCCGGTCGAAAAGGTGACTCTGCTCGCGGCCAATAGCTACTGCAGCGCAATCACTCAACGCGAACGCGCCGCGGGCCGGCTCCCGGCGAACTACGAATACCGCTTACCCACGGAAGCGGAGTGGGAATATGCTTGTCTGGCCGGCTCAACGAATCGGTTCAGCTTCAGCGAGGAGCCGGGCGTTGCGGAGAAGTATGCCTGGACCGCCGAGAACAGCGATGCGATCACGCATCCCGTAGGTTTGAAGCTACCCAATGCCTGGGGCCTTCACGACATGCATGGCAACGTATGGGAGTGGTGCTCAGATTGGTTCGAGCCTTACCCTCCGGCGCCACTGACCGACCCCGTTGGACCGGACTCCGGTAAATACAAGGTTTTCAAAGGAGGAGGATGGAATCAGGATCTGGAATTCGCCCGCTCGGCCAACCGATTCATGATGTCACCCTCCAATGGCATCCATTTCGTCGGCTTCCGAGTCGCCCTCAGCCCGATCAAACCTCCGCCCACCCGGCCCAACCCACTCCTCCCATGAAAACCACACCCGCTAGGTTACGTCACCGCCGCCGGGGCCGGGACCTCCTCCTCCTCCTCCCGCTGATCCTTTCCGCCCGCCTCCTGGCGGCCGAAGGGACCAACGAAAGACCCCGCCTGAACCCGCTGGGCCCGACGGAAGGCACTCTCCGTGCCCTGGAGACCAACCGCATCCGCCAGATCCAGGCCGCGAAAGAATGGCAGGTCTTCCACGACTTTCAGTTCAGCGACCAATACGAACGTAGCGGAATCCGCTTTGAGCAAACGCCGGTGACCGACGCCTCCAAGAACTACAAGGCCGTGCACTATGATCACGGAAATGGACTGGCGGTGGCCGACGTCGACGGCGACGACCTGCTCGATCTCTATTTCATCAATCAAGTAGGGAGCAGCCAGCTGTGGCGAAACCGGGGAGGCGGACGATTCGAGAACATCACCGAAAGGGCGGGAGTCGGACTGGCGGACAAGATTAGCGTCACAGCATCCTTTGCGGACATAGATAACGATGGCCGGCCGGATCTATTCGTCACAACGGTGCGAAATGGCAACATCCTTTTCAAAAACCTCGGGGAGGGAAGATTCAATGACATCACCGAAGGTTCAGGGCTCAAAGTGACCCGGGCGCTCCATTCGTCCGGCGCGACCTTCTTCGATTTCAACCGGGATGGATTACTCGATCTGTTCGTTGCCAACGTCGGCAGCTATACCCGGAATGAAAAAGGGCCCGGCGGCTTTTATCTGGCCCGGCCCGACGCTTTTCAAGGCTGGCAGTTTCCCGCACGAAGTGAGCAGAGCGTCTTGTACCAAAACTTGGGCAACGGCAAATTTGAGGATGTTTCGCGAAAGACCGGCCTGGAACATCGAGGGTGGAGCGGTGACGCCACGTTCTGTGACCTGAATCAGGATGGTTACCCTGACTTGTATGTACTGAGCATGTCGGGCGACGACAAATACTATGAAAACGACCAGGGCCAGCGCTTCGTAGAAAAAACGGCCGCCTACTTTCCCAAAACTCCCTGGGGCTCCATGGGGGTTAAATTCTTCGATTATAACCTGGATGGCCTGATGGATCTCTACATCACGGACATGCACTCCGACATGACCTCCGCGCAAATCAAGGCAGGAGACCTTGATCTGTCGCCCCAGTTCGACAAACAAAAGAGCGACGCCTGGTGCTCTTCCGAATGGACACCAGCAGCCTGGCAAAGCGCGACCAACAACATCCTCGGAAACGCGTTCTACCGAAACCAAGGCCGCGGAGAGTTCGTGGAGATCTCCTCCAAGCTGGGAACAGAAACCTATTGGCCCTGGGGAGTGAGCGTCGCCGACCTAAACGCGGACGGATACGAAGACCTTTTCGTAACCGCCGGAATGGGCTACCCGTTGCGCTATGCCGTCAATTCCGTGCTGCTCAATGAGCGCGGAGAACGCTTCGTGGATAGTGAGTATGTAGTGGGAGTGGAACCCCGCCGCGATCAGCGGATTGAGAAAGACTTTTTTACGCTCGATTGCTCAGGCGAGGACAAAAGGCATCCGCTGTGCTTCGAAAAAAGTGGGGCCTTAACGGTGGTCGGCTCCACCAGCTCCCGCTCCTCGGCAGCCATCGACCTCGATTCAGACGGGGATCTAGATCTGGTTACGAGCGAGTGGAGCGACCGTCCTCAGGTGTTGATCAGCAACTTGGCTGATAAGAAATCGATTCGTTTCTTGAACGTGAAACTCGTGGGACGGCCCACCGGCCAAGGCGGCTCGAATCGTGATGCCCTCGGTGCCCTGGTGAAGGTGCACTGCGGCTCGAAGGTCTACACGCGCTATCACGATGGCAAATCGGGTTACCTCTCCCAGAGCACCATGCCGCTCTACTTCGGGCTGGGCGAAGCCACTCGAGTCGATCGCATCGAGATCTCCTGGCCCTCAGGCAAGCAGCAGGTTCTGAGGGAACCACAACGGCTGAACACTCTGCTGACTATTGCTGAGGAGCCGTAGAGCGATCAAGGCGGGCCGGCGGGCGCAGGCGTGCCAGCAACCGGCAGGAGGGGACGGTAGCCCGCCTTCTGATATTCGGGGGCTTGAGGGACAAAAGCGGCATCGAACCGGGGAGATGGAGCGTTGGTTGCATTTCCACCCCCCGCTACCACGCCGGTCACGTCATGAATCAGGCCGTTGAACACGCACCCTGACACCTTCCCACCCGCATTCACCGCCAACTCGTAGCGACCATACCCCTTAAGGCCTGCATCGAGGCGATTGTCGGCGAAAATGCAGTTGAGATATTGGCTGGCGCCCCCCATGTCGTCGACCCCGTTGCGGTTACCCGTAAAGGTGCAATTGCGCACCACGGCATGCGAATTCCAAAAGATGGTCATGACACCGCTGTTCACGAAGGGCCGTTCCCCGGAAGCCTTGGCCACCGGATCCTCTCCGGTGTTGGAGATGTTGCCCACGAATAGGCAATTAACCAGGCTGGCAGAGCTGCCCGCCAACAGATCGACGGCAGAGCCCGTGCCCTGGGCGCGGTTTCGAAAGAAAACGCAATTCTCAATCAGCACCGGCTGCTGGCTGAAGCCCTGATGTTGAACTGAAATGCCCGCTCCACAAGGGCTGGTGTAGTTATCCACAATCTCAAGGTTCTGAAGTCTGGGATACGACCGGCCAAACACTTTGACTGCACCACCGTCGGAATAAAAAAAGTAGTTCTTGAGAATCGTGACATTGGGCTCCATCTGCCTGGTCTGCGCTTTGGTCACAAAACCGTTCGCCCCCGTCAGACGAAAGCCCCTCAACACCGTGTTCGAGGTGACGCCGTCGCCAAAATACACAATGTGGTTCACCACCGCTGGGAAGGCCGGTTCCGAGGGCAGCGCCAGCAACGGATTGGACGCTAGGAGGGTAACTCTCCCCACTGCCTCCAAACGGATACCATCATGCATCTTGTTAAACCAGATGAGGGCCTGGCGTTTGCTACTCGGTCGGTACTCCCCTTCATGCACGCGAACGACCTTCTGAATGAGGTTCGTGGCTGCCTGCTGCAGCGCCTCCTGTATTTCGTCGCCGGGATAGACGTGGTAGCCATCGTCGGCCAGGCGGATGGCAGCATCCAACCCTCCACCGGCCAGAACCCAACAGCCCAGTACTAGGAGTGGGAAACTCTTCATTAAGATCCAGATTTCAGCGGGTACGGGAGGGTGAGACAAGCCATTTAAGTCGCGCGACAACGAACAGCCTACGCTCGTGAAGCACACTGGCCGGGCCGGTTTCAGCCTGATTCGACCTCGATCCAGCCTCTAAGCATTCATATCAAACCATCAAGAAGTTCATACTTCTAAAGCTCCCCGTTCAAACTTGGAAATGGCCGCCAAAGCCCGGGCGAGCAGCGGGCAGCCCTGGCCTTACGCCGCCATCCCAACGGCACGTTCAACGGCCACAAGAACGTTGACAGCAACGCCCTACCTCTCTATTAATTCTAGTGAAAGCGTCCCCATCAACCCAAGAGTACAATCAGTATGCGCAAAAAACTACTATCCCTATTAATAGTACCATTCGCGTTTGCCGTAACAGGCTACGCGAATGATATCGAACCCACGAAAGAATTCTACACGGTGGTCCCAACCCCGCGGGCCATTGTGTTAGACGGTAGCCTCTCCGAATGGGGTGGCGTGCCGGTCCTCGCCGACCCTAAATTCTCGATTCCCAAGGGATCGGCCGGCGGAAACTACGTTCTCTTCGAAGAATACAATGGCGGCACGTGGAGCGGTCCGGATGACCAGACCTCGGCCGTGCAAATCGTCTATGATACCGACAACGTTTATTTCGGTTTCGTGGTGACTGACGACTATCATGAAAATGCTGCGAAGAGCGCCTGGAACGGCGACTCGATTCAGCTGATGATTGCCAACGCCGAACGAAGCTCCCAAGTCGCGCTCTACAACTACGCGCTCGGTGGCGTCGAGGACGCAACCGCGGAAGTGATCGTGATGCACGAAGCTGGCCCCGGCGGAACCGAAGCGGTCGTGACCCGCGACTCAGCTACCAAGCGGACCACCTACGAGATCAAGCTCCCGAAGTCCGCGCTGGGTCTGGAGACTCTGGGCGGTGGAACGCAGTTCGGTCTGGGCATGGCCATCAACGATGGCGATGAACTGACCCCTGGCCAAAAAGGTTGGGGTGGGCTCGGAGCGCATGCCTTGGTCTTCGGCAAGAGTCCGTCGGAAACGGCCCTCATCACTCTGGCGGCCGGAAACGACATCGAGCCAGGCAAGCAATCCTACACCGCGAATGCGACTGCCAGTCCCATCGTGGTGGATGGAACGCTCGATGAATGGGGCGGCGTTCCCGTCCTCGCGGATCCCAAGTTCTCCATCCCCAAAGGTTCCGGCCCCAATGGAACCGGCACCTATGTGCTCTTCGAAGAATACAACGGCGGTACCTGGAGCGGCCCGGATGATCAGACGTCCGCCGTTCAGATCGTGTACGATGCTGACAATGTCTACTTCGGATTCGTGGTGACCGACGAGTATCATGAAAATGCTGCCAACAGCGCCTGGAATGGCGACTCCATTCAGCTCATGATTGCTAGCGCCGACCGGACCCGCCAGGTGGCCCTTTACAACTACGCCCTCGGTGGCGTGGAAGGCAATGTGAACAACGTGATCATTATGCACGAAGCCGGCCCCGGCGGAACGGAAGCGATCGTGACGCGCGATGGTGTCAACAAGAAGACCATCTATGAAATCAAGCTCCCCGTCGCCTCGCTGGGACTCGAGGCCCCGCTTACGGTGGGAACTCAGTTTGGGTTGGGTATGGCCATCAACGACGGTGACGAGCTGACCCCTGGCCAAAAAGGTTGGGGTGGTCTCGGTGCTCACTCCATCGTTTTCGGCAAGAGTCCGTCGGAAACGGCTTTGATCACCTTGGGTGATGTCGGCGCGGGCGCTGATCGCCTGTTCCTCTCGGCGGTTAATCCTTCCATCAACCTCTTCTCCTTCCGTGCGAACGACAAGGGAATCTCGGTGCTGGATCCCGCCACGGTGAAACTGACGATCGATGGCAAGGCGGTAACCTTGGTCGCGAGCCCGAAGGTACTGGACGCCACCGACTTCTCTTACACGCCGTCAGCTCTGCTGAGCTTCGGTGAACACACCTATGCCATCGAAGTCAAAGACACCCGTGGAAACGTGATCACGGATTCTGGAACGTTCACGATTCCGACCTACCCGGTGCTCACCGCTTCGATGAAGGCCGGATCCTATGACGCCACCAAGCGCGGGTTTGTGTGGAAAGTGTTCTACAATCAGGACAACACCCCCAACACGATCGACGACGCTGAACTGGCTCTCACCGGCCAGAGCGGCTTTGAGAACACCGCCGATCCCGCCGCCATCGGCGCCGCGGTCGGCGAAGGTGTCTATGAAGACGCAGTGGTCCGATTCGACATCGAAGGGGTCATCAACCTGAGCCAATTGGGCGGTGATTCGAATGCATCGTTCCCCGATGACCTCCAGATGCCCGGACTTCCGGCTCCGGACAGCGGCATCGATCCGAACGGAATCCAAGCTGAGATCGTGACCTTCGTGGAACTCCCGGCTGGCCTCATCACCCTCGGATTCAACAGCGACGACCGTTTCCGCACCCAGGGCGGAGCGATCAACGACCCGGCGAACGCACTGTTCCTCGGTGAGCGAGATCAATTCTCTGCCACGTTGTTCCGGTTCATCGTAGAGGTTCCGGGCGTGTATCCGATCCGCACTGTCTATCAAGAGACCACCGGAGCCGCTTACCTCGAATGGTTCAGTGTCAAACCCGACGGCAGCAAAGTTCTTCTGAACGATGATGCCAACGGTGGCTACAAGACCTACCGCGTCGGAACGCTGGACGCTGGTGGCAGCTTCAGCCTGGCGATTGCTCGCTCGGGCGCAGGAGCGATCAGTGTCAGCTGGACCGAGGCCGGAACGGTACTCCAACAGTCCACCGACCTGGCTAACTGGTCTGACGTCGTGGGAGCAGCCTCCCCCTACGCCGCACCCGGTGCCGGTGCCGCTGTCTACTATCGCCTGAGGAAGTAATCTTCCCCAAGCAGTAGTCTCCAATTCAAGGGCCGGACGCAAGTCCGGCCCTTTTTTCGTGCCTCCATCACCGCGCGCAGGCTTGGACACGGACCGGTGACATGGGCTCCTCTCGAGAGGCCGCAACCGTCTCGAGTCAACATGGCAATAACGGAGTCGCTCAAGCCGGAAGCCCCAGCGAGGTCAGGTTGTTCCACCTGACGCGGCATCGGGTCTGGAATGAGTTGAGAAGTTAGGGACTCTTCCTCTGCAAACCCAACGCCTCGAGGATTCGTGCCGACCAAAGCAGCGCGCGACCGTTGTGGTAGGCCCCTTGCCACATGGATGTTCGGGACAGATTTCGACTCGGAGAGCCGTCGGCATTGCGGGTCGCCCACCAACTGCCCTCCTTAGCCACCAGGTGGGCCTCCGTGAAATCCAGGGTCTGACGGAAGGCGCGGTAGTAGCGGGGCTGCCCAGTTTCCTGGTACAGCGTCAACAAGCCCACCAGAGCCTCGGCTTGCACCCACCATTCCTTTTTTGTGTCGTCCGCCGCCTTCCCCAACTCACCTGAGTAAAAGAACCCTCCGTGCTGGGAATCAAATCCATAGGTGAGGCTGTAGCCGGCCAGGGTTTCAGCCCAACTCCGCAAGGTGTGCGGCGCCAGGCCCACCGTGCGCGCGGCATCCAGCACCAGCCACACACACTCCACATCGTGACCATAACTGGCCCGCAAATTCTGGGGCGTTTCCACGCGCCGCCAATCGGGCCACCAACCATCCAGATTGCAGCGATACTCCGGATGCAGAATGGTGCTGGTATTGATCACGATCAACTCCTGGAGCCGACGAGCCACCAGCGGATCGGGCCACGCCCGATACAGCTCAGCGAATGCTTCCAGCAGATGCAAATGCGTGTTGTAGGTCTTGGTGCCGATGGCACCCACGTAGCGCCCTGCCTTGTCGTCCGTCACCGGCAACCAATCGCGATGGAAAAACTCGTGATACCCACCATTCACTCGATCCCGAAAGCGCAGCTCAAAAACCTGGAACAGGGATTTGGCCGCCTGGAGTGCGCTTGAATCGCCACTGGCCCGAAAATAAGCCGCCAACCCATACAGGGCGAATGAGTTCAGATATGCGTGCTTGCGGTCGTCGAGGATAGCGCCACGATCATCCACTTTGGAGAAATACCCACCTCGTTCGGCATCCCACATCCGCCGCTGGATAAAGTCGTAGCCCGAACGCGCCGCTGAGAGAGAGGCAGCCCGCTCAATCCCTTCCTCGGCGAAAATGCTGAACGACCAAAGCTGCCGGGCTTGCAGCGTCAAAAACTTCTCCCCCGAAGACGCAAATCGTCCGCCCCGGAGATCCTGAAAATAGCCGCCGTTGGTGCCATCGACACAGTGCGGAAGGTAAAAGTCCACCACGCTCGAGCGCAGGAGCCGACGGCAACGCTCGGCCTGCTGCCGAAACTCATCCAATCCCGGCGAGATCTCGGCAGCGGGGAGGAGAGTAAATGCGCAGGGAAGACCGACCAGCATCAGGATCAGACTGAGAGAAGCTCGCATCATAGGCTCGACTGGTTTAGGGAAAGATCCTCCTTGAGGTCCAGCGCAAAGCTTCGAGTCAGAAACAAATCGCCTTCCCAAGGGTGTGATTCTAGGTGGGTGAGATTGGCAACCCTAGAAAGGCAGGCCGAGATTTGACAGCGAGGCGGTCCGACGATACGGGGTAGCGCGAGATTCCATTCGAGCCCTGATGGGCCCTGCGTCGTTCAAAGGGAACGGGGCTGCGCGTGGAGCGCTCAGGTGGTGACGAACACTTACCGGCCCTCGCGGAGTTACCCCTTTGTCATTCACAGCCTGGGGCAGGCGTGGGCTCGAGTGAAATCTCGCCCTGCCTTTGGCTCGTGGTTTTGTCCCCCCTCACCGCGGAGGAGCGTTCGTCGGCAGCGGCAGTGTATCGCCACGGCTCGTCGGACGAGGCGAGTACAGGCCAGGCCCCAGATTCGACAGCGGATCTGCCTTCTTAACATGGTTGGCCGGCCGGACCAACGACCAAACCACGATCAGAACCAGCAGCACCCCCCCCAACCCGACGACAATCCGCCAATCGAGTTTGGAGAACTGCAGCATCACCCAGTCGAGGAAGCCGCTAGCCGGAGGGGTGAGTGGTGGCGGGTCGCTCAGCTCTTTGGTGTCCGAAAACTCCTCATCAAGCTGAGCCATCAATTTCGGAACATCCAACTTGAGGAGCTTGCCGTAGGTGCGAATGGATCCGCGGATGTAGACCGGGGCCGGAAAGGAAGAGTAGTCGGCCCGCTCCAGAGCGTCGATCTGCTCTGCCTTGAGCTTGGTGGTGTCAGCAACCTGATTCAGAGTCAGGTTGGCGGCCTGACGAGCGGTGCGAAGTTGTTCAGCGACGGTGGGCATGGAGGGGTAAAGGTCGAAGCCAGACCAATTCTTCAGGGGGTAACCGCCAAACGAGCTTCGGGCGCTTCCTGATGGATCAACACCCCTTGTTGCTTGTACGGCTTGAGAATGAAGTGAGTGGAGGTCGAGAGCACGCCCTGGATCGTTGCCAACTTCTCGGAGACAAAAGTGGATACCTCGCGCAGAGTGTTGCCCTCCAGCAGCACCATCAGATCGTAAGAGCCCGACATCAAATAGCAGGACTGAACCTCCGAATACTTGGAGATGCGCTCCGCCAGACGATCAAAACCACCGCCCCGTTCGGGCGTGATCTTGACCTCGATAACCGCCCGGACCTTCTCTTCGGACAGCTTGTCCTCATTCAGGATGGTGCGGTAGGCCAGGATAACCCCCTCCTCCTCATACGCCTTGATACGCGCTGCGACCTCCGCCTCCGTGAGATTCACCAATAAAGCGAGCTGCGCCGGCCGAAGGGCGGCGTTTTCCTTCAACAGTTGAAGCAACGGATCCATGGACGAAGGTTATGCTGGCCGCGGTGTGGAGGGGAAGAGATTTCCTACCAGAGGAAGGACTTCTGTTCAGCCACGAATTGGTTGGAGGTCCAGAGAGTGGCCCGCCAAGCGACCAACTCGCCCAGAGCCTGATACTGCTCGACGCCCAAGGTCAAAGATTGCCAGCGCTGGAACCGCGCCTTCGGGGGCAATGGTTGTTCCAGCTGAACGAAGGTAGGCGTGTTGCTCTTGGATCCGCGAATCTCGAGCTTGAGCACGAAGGATGTGCCGGCCGGCAAAGTGCCGCACTGAACGTCAAATCGCAGCCCACCCCGTCGCTCGGGCTCCTTCCTAAGCAGGGCTTGGTAGGCATCCCGCTCCAAGAGACTGGGCGACAGCAAGTGCCGTCCCTGCTTGTCCAGCCAATGAGGGAGGACCTTCTTGATCTTAACCCCCGACGGAGGAGCGGCGGCGCTAACCTCGGCGCTCCCAGCAGTGCCCATCATCAAACAGACACCCATGACAGTCGCCATAAAGGAACGCCAGACACGACTGGGATGGTCATCCAGAGTTCGAAACCGACTCCTAAAAAAACGCGATGCTCTCATGTGCTGGTCTAAATTCAATCGAATCAACTCTTAGTCAGAAACACGACTCGGTTTGTGTTGGTCCCCTTGCCATTGTTATCGACACCCCAGCAATTGGCCGTTTTGGTAAACTCCTGGTCATTAATCAGCACAAATTCAGGCTTCAACCCCGCCGCAACCCCTGCTGGAATGACGTGTTCCTCAAGCTTCACCTTGCCGCCGTTCACTTCCCCCACCTCGAAGGCGACATATCCGCCGGGCTTCAATACCCGATGAAGCTCCTTCAAAACCTCGGTCATCGTCTCCCGCCAGCGGCTCAGCCTGCTGGTCATGGTAATCGGAACCTCATGGGCGTCGATCCCCAAGAACCAGCAGCGAAGCCAATTGTCGGCGGCGTACTGCACCACATCGAGGAAGGGCGGCGAGGTCACCACCAAGTCCACCGATCCCGAACGGAGCTCAGAAGTGGCCGAACTGTTCGAGGTGAGCAATCGGGCCTTCGAAGCAACCCCCGCCAGTGTCCTTCGGGTCGACGCATCCAACCCCGCCAGCAACTGCTTGGACTTTTTCAGAATAATCGCGGCAACATCCCGCACCGGCGGCACCTGCTGGCGTTTCTCATTGATGCGGATTTGTGACGCAACCGAAGTCGCCTGGTTAGGAGGTAAGGTGTACACCGAAAAGAAACCGGGGGAGTGGCCGGTCAGCCGGTTTAAGGCCACCATCCCGATCCAGTCATCCACCGCATCAAAAGTCCCCGTCTTTTCACGCCGCAGCAGATAGTGCTTCAATGCTGTGATCGCCTCCAGCGTCTCACGATGGTAAAACACCAGCAAATCCTCCCGAAGCTCACCGGAGTATTTCAGGTCAATCTCGTTCAGCCGTGCCGCGACTTCCGGTAGAGTTGGAGGATCGAGGCGAGGCCGAACCAGACGAACACTGAGCGGATTTATGTCGCATCCCATCGGCACGCGACCGAGGAGCGCGGCTTCAATCAGGGTGGTTCCTCGTCCCATGAAGGGATCATAAACACGTTCGCCAGGCTGGGTGAGATGCTCGACAAAAAACCGCGGCAGCTGCGGCTTGAAACAGGCGCGATAAGAGATCTCATGGAGCCGGGAGGCGGCGCGCTGAGCCGAGGTCCAATACTCATTGACGAAACCCGGAATGCATAGGGTGGTTTGGTCCGGCAACGTCACCTGGATAGGTATCTCAACAGTGGACTTCCCGAAGTCCCGGAAGTCTCGGATGCAGCGAGCAAACGCCGCAGCATCCGCCACACCATTCGGCGGATGTGCATGGGACTGAACACGCTTCTGACGAGCGAACGGCGCCGGTAAATCCGGGGTTTCCGTTGCATCCTCAAAAAACGAAATTTGCCGCGTCATCTGGTTAGCCCAAACAATCCTGAGAGCATGGAGAGAAGGCAAGTCCGGATTGAGCCTTATCTTCGCACTTGCCTGGGCATGCCTTTCCCGGCAACTTCGTCACCCGATGCACCCAAGCAATCGAGCCCGGGCAGGGTCTATGTTCCGATCACAGCCAGCCGACGGTAACCGCTCCACCACCCACCCATGAGCACACGTGCCATTGTCATCACCTTCCTTTCCTTGGCATTAGCCTTCGCCGCCAGTCTCGGATTGAGCTCCTGTGGGACCGTCCAACGAACCGTGGTTGTGCCTCCCCACATTCAAGGGGCTCATTTCGTTGGCAATCAAACGTGCTTCGAATGCCATACCAACATCTCCAGAAGCTTTGCGATGAGCCGTCACGCGCAGATCCAAATCCGTCAGGATGCGAAGGGCACGCTCCACGGCTGTGAGTCCTGCCACGGTCCAGGAAGCCTGCACGTGGAGTCGGGCGGAGGCCGTGGCAAGTTCATCACCAATCCGGGCCACAACCCGCAGGCCTGCTACGAGTGCCATCTTCAAACCCAGGCTGAGTTCCACCTTCCAAACCATCATCCTGTGCCCGAGGGCAAGATGAACTGCGTCCAATGCCACGATCCCCACGGCCTGGATCTCATGAAGCCGGCCGGAGGCTTGGCCATGGCGCGTCAGAACGAGTCCTGCGTCACTTGCCACCGCGAGCAAGGACAGGTGCATGTCTATGAGCACGAAGCGATGCGCGAAGGCTGCACCGCTTGCCATAGCCCGCATGGATCCATCAACCCCAAGATGCTCGTGGAACGAGACAACAATCTCTGCCTCAAATGCCACGCCCAAGTGCCCCAGCCGGGGACTTCGGGAGTTCAAATCTACATCGGAGCCGTCAACCACACCTACAGCCTGCGCCTGGGGGGGTGTTCAAGCGCCGGCTGCCACACGGCAGTTCACGGCTCCCAAGTCCACCCCCGCCTGTTCTACTGAGCTATGAGCGCCTCCCTTCATCGCCATTTTCACGGCCATCCAAAACACCCCGGCTGGGCCTTGGCCGCTTGCCTAGCCCTGAGTTGTCTCTCCGGCCGCACCACACTCTGGGGCGCCACGGTGGATGTATCCAAGCTCCCACCTGCCGCAGCCGGCCAGGTCGATTTCGATCGGGACATTAAACCGCTGTTCGAGAAGTCCTGCCTCCGCTGCCACGGTCCCGAGAGACCCAAAGGGGGATTCCGCCTGGACGAAAGCGCCCGCGCGCTCAAAGGCGGCGAGAACGGCCCGGCCATCATTCCCGGCCAGGGCGACCAAAGCTCGCTGGTCCACTTTGCAGCCCGGCTGGTCGAGGACATGGAAATGCCTCCGGTCGGCAAAGGGGATCCCCTCACCCCGCAACAGGTCGGACTGTTGCGAGCCTGGATCGATCAGGGGGCGAAATGGGGCACGGAAGCCTCCCAGCAGAAGTATGATGTCTCTATCAGCTCCTTGGCCGGGTTCACAACCGTCAGCGGCAACGAGGCCAAGTTCCGCGAACATTATGGGATGCCCGAAGGCGCTAACGGTGGCATCGAGCGTCTGGAATTCGGCGAGCGCCTGGGCGACGACTCCAAACTCACCGTGAAGGCCCGCGCCCTGCGCGATGAGTATCGAGTGAGTCTCTCGCTGGAGAAGCCCAAGGTCGGATCCATCCGAGTGGGCTGGGAACAGTTTCGGAAGTACTACAACGATGTCGGCGGTTACCATCCCGGGCTAGATCCCTCTTCCTATTCGCTGGATCGAGATCTCTTCCTCGACACTGGCAAGGCCTGGGCGGATTTCACCCTCGCCCTTCCCAACTGGCCGGTCGTCACCATTGGATACGAATACCAATATCGCGACGGCACGAAATCCCTGCTCGCCTGGGGTCCGGTGGGGAATGGCAGCACCACCAACAACATCTTCCCCGCCTACAAGTCTCTCAAGGAGTCGGTGCATGTCCTGAAGTTGGATCTCGATCATGAGTTCTCGGGGTTCCGGGTGCAGGACCAGTTCCGAGGTCAGTTTTTCGACCTCAAGACCCAAAGCCGTCGGGTAACCGGTTACGGCATGACCGCTCCCGGTGTCACCGATCTCCAAGACGTGCGGGAAGGCGGCAAACACTTTCAGGGCGCTAACTCGATCCGGATCGAGAAGCAGTTCAAGGATTGGATCTTCGGGTCGGCTGGCTACCTGTTCAGTCACCTGGAAGGCGACTCCTCCCTGGGACTGGTGGGCACGGTCTGGTCCTTTGAAGCCGTTCCTCGCAACGGAGATCTGGTCAGCCAGGAGATCATTCTCGACCGCCAATCTCACGTCGTGAACATCAACGCCCTCCTCGGGCCCTGGGAGGGTTTCACCCTGACCGCTGGCGCGCAAAGCGACTGGATGAGGCAGGCTGGATTTGGCACCGCGACGCTCAACACCGCTCTCATTGCCAACGAATCGGAGGCCATGAATGCGAACACCGACCGCGCGACTCTGGAGGAAACCGTGGCGCTGCGTTACAACAAGCTGCCGTCCACGGTGCTGTTCGCGGAGGCCAAGCTTCGTCAGGACAGCACGGATATCTATGAAAGCCAGTCTGGCGGACTGGGGTTTGGATACGATTTTCTACGGGACACCGCGGTTTCAGGGGAGATGAGTGACTGGCGGGCCGGATTTAGCAGCTCGCCCTGGAGCCGCGTCACCTTCGGGGGACACTACCGTCAGAAGGACTATTCAGATCACTTCGGCAACCGCATCGACAGCGCATTCGGGGGGCCTAACTCGGGCTACTCGGCATTCATCCGCCGTCGGGAGACCCTGACCGACGAGATCGAGGGGCGTTGCGCAGTGAAGGTGACGCCCTGGCTGAAGAGCACGCTGACTTACAAATGGAGCGATGCCGACTATCTCACCGAGACCGACGCGCTCTTCGCAACTCCTGGCGGCAGCATCTACAGTGGTGATCAGAACTCGCAAACCTTCAGCCTGAACCACTCCATCACTCCCTGGCAGCGGCTCTATTTGGGCAACACCCTGACCTACCGGCATTCCAAGACCACCACCGAAAACAACCAGTTCCCCGCCATCTCCCGCTACCGAGGGGACTTGTATTCCATCCTGGCCACCGCGACCTACGTGCTGACGGAGACCACCGACCTCACGGCTAGCTACAACTACTCGAAGGCTGACTTTGGCCAAGCCAACTTTGTCGACGGCTTGCCGCTGGGGTTGGACTACGAATTGCACGGAGTGCAGACCGGTCTGACCTGGCGCTTTAGAAAAAACACCATCACCCGCCTGCAATACGGCTTTTACAACTACGACGAGAAGAACACCGGCGGCTGGAACAACTACACCGCGCACGCGTTGTTCGCCATGCTGACCATCAAGCTGCCTTGAGCGGGGAGGTGGTAGCCGTTAGGTGTTAGGTGTTAGGGACCGTCACGCAGAGCGCTTCCCGCTATGGATGCGCGTGGCATGCCACCGCTTTTCCTTCGCGCTGCAGCAAACCACGTCGGCTGCCAGCATTAAATCAATTACACCTGAGGTGTCGGCGCCGCGCGCAGGAAAAGCGGAGACGTGTCTCCGCAGTCCATAGACTCACCTCGCTGCTGGATCGGAATCGATTACGATTACGATTACGAGACCCCGACCCGACACCTAACACCACGCAATCAGTTGCTCAGCCGAAAATATTGCTGCGAACGGGATGCGGGCACCCGATAACCATTGCTCGCACCCACGACACTCGTAAAGGGCCCGGACGGAAAGGCAGCGGACTGAAGGGAGAAAGCCGGATCTGCCCAATGGAGGATGACCTGGTCACCGTTTCTCTGAATGCTGAGCGTGGGCACCGAGCTGTCCAACACGGTGATCGCCGACTCCGCGATCGCTGAATCCAACTGACCGTCATTGACCATTAGTTGAAAGGTGTGCAGACCGACAGGCAATTCGATGGAGACGCTTACAGTGTTTGAAACATAAGCTCGGTCACCACTAGTCCACACCCAAGTATAGCTGAGCGGATCCGCGTCTGGATCCACCGATCGAGCCGCATCCAAAGTCACCCTGGCTAGTCCGTTGGCCCCAGCAAATACGACCTGGCCGGGGCCGGGGTTGGCAATTGGGGGGCGATTCCCGGGAAGTGCGATCTGCCGAGGTTCAGCGTAAATTGAGGAACCGAACGGATCGATCGCTCGGACAGTCCACCAGGCCTTTGGGCGAGGAAGCGTTGTGAGCATGTGGGCCGGAGGGGTGGCCGAATCCATAAGCACGGCAAAATCCGTAACCCGATCCCGATCGGTCCCGACCAGGAGTTGATAGCGAACGGAGTTCTCCACAGGTTCACACCCGAACGTGGTGCCGCCCGACGGCAAGATCGCCCCATCGGCAGGGCCACTCAAGGTCACCGGGGCAAGGATCCGGCCGGGGAACTGAGACTCGTTAAAGAACGCCAAGGACTCGTCGGTGTCGATCGCCAGGTAGTGCTTTTGGGCTGCTGGGTTGAGCTGGTAGTTCCTGCCCGCACCAATGACCGACAAGTAAGCGAAGGCTACCAGGCCGTTCGCCTCGTAATCCAAGCTGGATGAGAGGTAGCGAATCGGAGGATACGAGTGGCTGCGCGCGGGGCGGCACACGACATTCAGGGCACCCGGGATTATCGGCGCGGCGGGATAATTGGAATCGTTGCTGACATAATTGTCGACCCAGCACTGTTCGTCGGCGACGCGATTCGTGTGGAACGTGGCCACGAGGGACGCGAGGGATCCACAAACAGCATCGAGCAAGGACACGCGGTTCACTGCGTAACGGGTATCCTTGTAAGCGGCGTTGATGTGCCGTGCCGCCTCCATTGCCGGCATATTGCCGGTGCTATGGCCCATCGTCTGAATCGCTCCGCGGTAGTCGGGCGCAACGCTGGAAAGATAGGCGATCAACATATCCCCATAGCGATAAAAGGGCGCTGCATAAGAGCTGACAGTGAGCCAGTTCGCCTTCTCTTCCCAGACTCCGCCAAACGCCATCCCACCCCCCGTGACACAATCGCCCCCACCGAAGGCGAGGATGGTGGGTTTGGCGGGATCGAACGGAGGATTCACCAATCGGAGAGCGTTCGTACCGAAATTCGCCAGGACGGTAACCCTCGTGAGGCTGGGCTCACTCAGGAGATAGCCGTCGCTCACCAACAATTCAAAAACGCAAATTTGGTTGGTGGCTCGGGGAACGAGGCCGCTAAACACCGGCCTGGCTGTGTTGGTACCGGAAGCCGTAGCGGTCGGGCCCGAGATTTGTCGCCATTGGTAGGTCAAGGATCCGTAACCATCCGGATCGTAGGAACGGGTTCCATCCAGCGTCACAGCTCCTCCCGACAAGTAGCGGGGCAAGCCGGCGTCGGCCACCGGCGCGTGATTAGGTCCGATTCCCACCATCACGACATCCGGCTCGCTGGCCCCCATGCCGTCCTCCACTACCAGCGAGAAAGAGTACAAACCTGGCCAAGGGTGCACCAAGGTGGGTTGGGCAGCATTGGTGTCACTCAACTGGATTCTCCAGCCGCCGATTTGCCGCCAGTGATACCGGAGCGCAGCGTTTTCAGGGTCGGACGAACCCGAACCATCGAGGGTGATGAGCGAGGTGCCGGACAGGTCGACGAAGGTTTGATCCGCACCGGCATTGGCCGTCGGAGGATCATTCTTGACCGTGATCCGCACGGTATCGCTGAAACTCCGGCCGCCCACGCTATCAACTACCAAGGCGAATTCATAGGTCCCGAGCGCTCGAATACTGAACGTGGGCTTCATCGCGGTGGGATCTTCAAAGCTGCCGAGGGGACCGCTGAGTTGCTCCCAATGAAAACCGAGGGAGGCGCCGTTCGGATCCGATGACCCGCTTCCATCCAAGCCTATCGAAAACGGCAGAGCCGTAACGCCCACCACTCGATTGAGCCCGGCGTCGGCCACAGGCCTCAGATTATCTGAATACTCCGCGGCACCGATGTCGATCCGTCGAGCAAAGACGCGCAGGCCGCCATAAAAATCAGTGCCGCCCGCGTCAGATTGAAAGTCAGGATCACCGGCATTGATGCAAGGGGAGATATCCCGGAGACGGTAGTCGCCAACCACTGCGTCCACGAAACGAGGATCTTGAGAAATATTCCCGTCCGCACCGGTTCGATCTACGCCTCCAAAGTTTGGCCCGCCCAGGTTATCCCAGACGTTATTGAACCTGGTTTGAGTGAACCCGTCGGTCGGTTCCAGAATCAAGCCTCCTCCATGGATAGAGTGGGAGATGATGTTTGCGGTGAGGAAACACTGGCCGGAGCCATCCGAAAGCGCATAGACATTACCCGCAACTGGGGCATCGTTGCCGACCAGGGTATTGTTGACCAGCCGACCGCCTTGCTGCATCACCACCCCTCCGCCAATCAAAGCCGAGTTGCTGACGATCATGTTGTTGGCCACCTGGGCTCGGCCAAGCACCATCATGATGCCGCCCCCGGAGAAACCACTATTGGCCGTGATCAGATTGCGCGTGATCACCGCGTCCGATTCGATGCAGCCAATCCCGGCACCATAGCCGGAACGGTTAGGCTCCGTGGGTCCAGCATTGCCGGTGATGATGTTTCCAACGATGGTGGGTGAAGATCGAAGGCAGTAAATTCCCCCGCCATAATAGATCGTTGGGCCACCGATGAGGTTGGAGGTCCCGTACCCGCCGGTAATGGTAAAACCCGTGATTACCGAGTTAGACCTTTCCCCCGCAGCAAACGTTACGGCACTGCGATTGGCAATGGCACGGATGATGGTGTTCCGAACCAGGACGGGATCACGCGGATCTGCGCTGGTGAGAGTGATCGCCCGCCTTCTGAAGCTGATGCTTTCATGGTATATCCCCGGACTGACGATAACCGTGTCGCCGTTCTGGCTCGCATCGATGGCTCGCTGAATACTCGGATAGTCCGAGGGCACGCCTCGCACCGCCGCTTGGGCTGGGGATGCCAGCAAGCCGATCAGCCCGATGACGAGAACCCGGTTCAGCCGCTTCAGTTTAGTGGTCTTCACAGTGATGATGGGAGTTGGAGGGTGGCCCAAAGTTCCTTGGTGTATCAGTCATCGAGATGTGCCTAGAGCCCATCAATTCAGTTGAACGAAAGCTGCTTTGGCGTCTAGTTCATCTTCGCTCACTCTGCGCCTTGCCTCGGAAATCACAAGCAGGATTTAAGACTCCGGCAGGGGTGTGTCTAGCAGCCTATCGCGACGTTTCCCAAGAGTTAACTCAGCACAAACGGACTCCACAGCCGGACTCATGCCCGGGCGGGACAAGTCCGACAGGCAGCGAGAAGTGGTGAAATCCAAGCCTTGCATGCGGAGGAGGACCATGGTTTTGTGGCGGGAACCACGATTAGCATGAAATCTATCTTCTCCTTCTTAGCCTCCGCGGCACTGTTGTTCACGGCTTCCGCGACTGCAGCAGACTTCGCCATGCGGGATGGCGATCGGGTCGTATTCCTCGGCGACAGCATCACCGAGCAACGCCTCTATACCACTTACATCGAAGCCTATGCGCTGACACGACATCCAGAGTGGAAGATCTCCTTCCGCAACGTTGGCTGGGGTGGCGACACCTCCTGGCTACGCCAACGCGCCCGCCCGGACGAGGCCAAGCTCTTCGCCGCTGACGACACCGCTCAGCAAAAAATGGTTGAGGATTCGGTCCAACGCGGACTCGATCGCGATGTGCTCCCGCTGAAACCCACGTTCATCACCATCAAGTTCGGAATGAACGACCACTCCTACCAGGCCTTCCGTCCCGACATTTTCAGCGCCTACAGCAAAAGCCAAGCTCAGCTGAACAAGGTTCTATCGGCCAATGGAGCGAGAGTCACATTCCTCACCCCGCAACCCATCGAGGACAAAAGACCCGACCCCGAGAAAGACGTCCGCAACCAGTCGTTGCGCAAGTTCTCGGATGGACTTAAGGAAGTTGCATCCAAGGGAGGAGCTGGTTTCGTCGACATGTTCGCCCCGTACATGGGCCTGATGCTGGCCGCACGCGCCCACGATGCTCAGGCGATCATCGGAGGCGGCGACGCGGTTCATCCCGGACCGGCAGGCCAGACACTCATGGCCTGGGCCGTTTTAAAGGGCCTCAACGCTTCAGCGCTGGTCTCCCGCGTGCAGGTCGATGTTGCCAAGGGAAGCGCTGAGGTCGAACGCTGCCAGGTGAGCGCACTGAAAGCCACCACCACCGAAGTCAGCTTTGACCGCCTGGACGACTCCCTCCCCTTCCCCACCGACGAACGAGCCGAGTCCGCTCTCAAGCTGGCACCCGTGGTGGATGAGCTCAGCCAATACTCGCTACGGGTCGCCGGACTAGCCCCGGGAAATTATGAGATAAGCATCGACGGGGAAACGGTGCTGAAAACGGACGCCGAAGCGCTGGCCAAAGGCCTCAATCTTTCCAACAACGCTGGCGCCATCACCAAGCAGGCACGGGAGGTGCTTGGGCTGGTGTTCCAAAAAAATAACACCTTCTTCCGCCGGTGGCGGGATGTGCAACTCTTCAACTTCCCCTCCTGGGCCAAATCCGCCGCGGTCGAGGCCACTCGCTCTGCGGAACTGAAGCGTTTGGATGAGGAGGTTGCAGCCACTGAAGCCAAGATCGACAAGGCTCGCAAACCCAAGGGTCATCGATTCGTGATCAAGGCCATCACCAAGTAACGCCCATTCCAGGACCGTAAACGACACCGCCAGGGGTTGCTGAGCAACTCCCGGCGGTTTTTGTTTCTAAGTCCGATCAACCCGAACCCGAGAGTCAATAGACCTAGCCGCCTTGAAACTTTTTCATGCCGGGCTGTGGAGCTTGCAAAGCTAAGGCCGAGCTTCCAGCGTCGGGCTCGAAGCGATATCGCTTCATCCACTTTAAGGCAGACGAGCAAAAGAAGAACTATGGCTACTATTCATTTTGTCGGCGGTGAAAAAGGCGGCGTCGGCAAATCGCTGGTGTCCCGGGTGCTGGCCCAGTACCTCATCGACCACAACCTTCCCTTTTTGGGTTTCGACACCGATCGATCGCATGGAGCACTCCTGCGTTTCTATGCGGACTACGCTTCGCCGGTGGTCATTGACCGCTACGAAAGCCTTGATGCGCTGGTGGAGGCGGCGGTGGAAGAACCTGAGCGACGGATTCTCGTGGACCTGGCGGCCCAAACTCACGAGCCCTTGACTCGTTGGATGGAAGAATCGGGAGTGCTCGACATGGCCCAAGAACTGGGCATCGCTGTGCGATACTGGCACGTCATGGATTCCGGCAAGGACTCCCTCGATCTGCTATAGTGAATGACAGAAGTCATTTCCGAATCGAGCAATTGGACGCGGTTTTGGTCGGATCATCGATGAAGCTCTTGAGGGCTTTGCAAAGCCGATCGGAGAGTTCTTGCGGAGTTTTGGCAATGAAGTCCCAGAACCAGT
>JAEUHE010000013.1 GCA_016793885.1 Verrucomicrobiales bacterium | reverse complement strand
TTTTCGGGTGGAACGCTCCAGGCCAAACCCGACACGAAGGAGGTGTGGCCCGGGTTTCCAACACCGGTTCTCACCTTAAATGGATCCATTCCAGGCCCCACGATCCGGGTTCGTGCGGGTGAGCGCTTCAAGGCGCGAATTCAGAACGGACTCGCCGAGCCGCTGGTCCTGCATTGGCATGGGATCCTCGCTCCTGCGAACATGGACGGAAACCCTAGGGATTCCGTTCCTCCAGGAGGGACCTATGAAGTTGATTTCCCCGTTCAGCAGCCGGCGGGCACTTACTGGTACCATGCTCACACGGATCAACTCACTGCCAAGCAGGTATACCTGGGGTTGGCTGGCTTCTTCATTGTGGAGGATCCCGCCGAAGCATCACTGGGGTTGCCTCAGGGCGAGTTGGATGTCCCCCTCTTGATCCAGGACCGAGTCAGTAACCCAGGTCATACCCTGGCTTACTCCCCCGTCATGGACCACATGGTGCTCGGCTACTTGGGCGATTCCACCACCGTCAATGGGGTTCCGGAAGCCAGCCTGCAGGTCAAACGCTCGGTGTATCGGCTGCGCTTGCTAAACGGTTCGAATGCGCGCGTGTTCAAGATCGGGTTGGGCGACACGGCCAAGTTCAAACTGATCGCGAATGATGCAGGTCTGCTGCCGGCCCCCATCGAAGTCACTTCACTGCTGCTTGCCCCAGGAAACCGGGCCGAGATCCTCGTCGACTTTTCCAACTCCCCGCACGGCTCAACCGTCGAACTGAAAAGCCTCGCCTTCGACGGCGACATGACCATGGGGAGCACTCAGGGCCAGCCGAGAACATTAATGCGATTCATCGGTCAGCACACCGGCAGCGGCGGATCAGTTCCGAAGACCCTGGTTCCGTTCATCGGCCATGACCACGCTCAAGCCAAACGAACGAGGCAATTCGTCATCACGATGCCCGGTGGGGGGCACGGAGGCCACGGCGGTGGAATGGCGACCGACCTGATCAACGGCTTTCTCTACCAGATGAATAGGATCGATTTTACAGTTCCTCTGGGCGAACTGGAAGTCTGGAAATTCCACAATCAGGCGGATCACATGCACCCGATGCATGTTCATGGGGCAATCTTCCAGGTTGTTTCGCGGAGCACAGCCTCGATCCTTCCTCCGGAGGACCAAGGATGGAAAGACACGATTCTCGTTCACCCTGGCGAGACCGTTCGCATTCTGATCAAGTTTGAAAGTTACCTCGGCGCCTTTGTTCTACATTGCCACAATCTGGAGCATGAGGATGGCGGCATGATGCTCAATTTCGATGTGAGTGCATCTACCGTGGATGGCCCGCGTCTGGCCATCCGGCGGGAAGCTGAGGAGATCATAGTGGTCGCTCCGCATGAAGCCACCGGTTACCGATTGGAGGGAACGCCTCACTTGGGTCATGACTCGGCCTGGACTCCTGTAACGGCCGTCCCCAGCCATACTGACGTGGGGGTGGAGTTTCGGCTTCCTAGGAACGGCGGTGCTCAGTATTTCCGACTCGTGAAGCAATAGAGAGATAATCTTTACCGCCCATCATCACCACGAACCTCGCCGAATAGCCGCTGGCTAAGTGAGTTGACCTCTCTCCTCCCCCCTCATGGGGTGTTCACCCCATGGCGTGACCAACGCTATTTCCCCACAATAACTAAGCTAAGGAAGTTGTAACGCCTCAGTGGCTCCGTTCGCCTCAGGACGGGTCAGCATTTTGTCTTACCACGCCGGGTGATGTCAAAAACGGGAGAGGTTTCAACAGAGGAAGGTCAAGGGACAGATGGCGGTGCGGCGTATCACACAGTGGAATGAGTCGGCGGAGACAATACTCGCCTCAGCAAAGAACAAGCTCAACAACGTAGAAAGAAAAACGGACATGAAAACAAACATTATCAAGACCCACCTTATCGCCTGTGCCTCCTTGGCGCTCGTGTTCACTGTCAACGCTGCCGAACCGATGAAGCCCATGAAAGGTGGCGAGCATCTGATGATGCTTAATAAGGTTGAGACCAAAGGCCATGCCGACGCCCTGAAGGTGGATGACTCCATCGCGATGGTCTGCGCCAAGTGCAAGACTGTCTATGTCACTCGTGTGAGGCAAGGAGTGAAGGGCGCAGAGTTACTGATGTCGAAGGGCCAACCCATGGAATTGATCGGCAGCCATGCCTGTCCCGGCTGCAATTCAACCGTCACGGTAACTGGCCATGGTAAAGGAAAAGAAGCCGTATTGAAACATAGCTGCGGAGCTTGCGGTGACGACTCCGCGTTCTGCTGCTCGACGAAACCTGGCAGCGGGCCAACGAAGGGGATGGAGAAAGAGAAGAAATAGTCACTGTTCACGCCGAAGCGGCTGGTATCTCAGGGCGCCCAGCCGCTTCGGTTTTCGCGTCTGCTCTGCTACTCATTGGGAGATTCAGTGTGAAATTGCCCCGTTACCCCCTCCGTCCCTTCGCCCCATCAATGGTTGTGACAGTGGCGGTGCTGGTGGGTTGCGTTGGGACGCCGTAGTGTCCGAAAATTCGAACACACCGAATCAGTTGATATTGTTGGTGTTGCGAGAGGTGCGGAAGTCATCCGTTCGAAGGCAAAGTTTGTCGTTCTCGACCGATCGAGGGATAGTCTTGCGATGAATCCGTTGTCGCTTCTATTGGTTTGCTGTGCCGGGTGGATGAACCGCCGGCAGCAAGCAGTCATTAAATGCTTGCAGGATGAGGTACGGGTTCTGCAAGAACAATTGGAGAAACACCCTCGTTTCACCTATGACCAGCGCCGAACGTTAGCTGTCAAGGGCAAGTCCGTGGGGCGGAAGGGGCTTCTCCAATTTGCGAGTATCGTCACCCCAGCCACTCTACTTGCCTGGCATCGTCGGTTAATCGCCAAGAAGTACGACGGGATCAAGAACCGCGGAGCAGGTCGGCCTCCAACCGCCGGCGATCTGAAGCAACTGGTCATAAAAGTGGCACGCGAGAATCGGTCGTGGGGCTACACGCGAATCCAAGGAGCTCTGGCCAACTTGAGATACGAGGTGGGACGTGGGACGAACGCCAAAATTCTCCGGGAAGCTGGCATTGATCCAACGCCAGGAGGCCGGAAGGGGATGACCTGGAAGGAGATCTTGAGAAGTCATTGGGATGTCACAGCCGTCACCGACTTCTTCACCGCCGAGGTGTGGACTTCTGCGGGGCTAGTCCGTTACCACGTCCGGTTCGTGACACATTTGGCGACCTGAGAAGTTCGAATTGCTGGGATCGTCCCTGAACCGGACGGTCATTGGATGAACCAGATAGCGCGCAATCATACGGACGCCGCAGACGGATTTCCTCGTGGTTATCGGTATGTGATTCAGGACCGGTCCTCCCCATTCACTGAGCAATTCCGGGAGACCTTGAAGACCGCTGGAGTGAATTCTCTTAAGTTCCCAGCGCGGACGACCAATTTGAATTCTGTTGCCGAACGTTTCCTTCGGACGGTCAAAGAATCTTGCTTGGACAATACGATCTTGTTTGGCGAATCGTCCTTGCGAGAAGCTGTTTGTCAGCTCGTTGAAAATTGTCATCAGGAACGAAACCACCAGGGGATCGAGAACAAAATCATCCGGCCTGAGTTCGCGGAGTTTCCAAAGAGCGGCACTATTCGTTCACGTCGGCGACTCGGCGGATTACTTCGCTATGATTACCGAGATGTCGCATGAGAGTGGCCTCGCTCAAATTTCTGGACACTACGGGATCGATCAGTGGTGCAGAGTGCGGAATGCAGAGGCGTTTCACCGGTCCTGGGCCTGATTGACGTCCGCACCTTGCTCGATCAAAAACTGGCAAAGGTCAGGGTGTCCATGAAAGGCAGCCTTGCTCAGGGCGTAAAGTTAACCCAAAGCAGACAACGACTCGCCATTGGCGAGCAAGGACGTTGGCGCTCACGTCGCCGTGATACGAACACCGTTAAAGGAGCGAAATCCCGTCCGGATCGCAGGAGGACGCAGCGTATCCACTGCCCACGTAATCAAAAACCAGATCCGTACGCCCTTCCGAAATTTGTTCCATCATGCTTTTGCTCATATCCAAAGATTCGCCATTTTGATTTACAGACGGGCTGAGTGCGGCAAAACGGTCGCCTTCGCGGGCGTTTATCATGGGGATAAAATGAGAGGTTCATGGCGTGCTGAGTATCACGGGTGAGAGATCCGAGATGGCTGCGCTCAAACTGTTGGTTCAACTGACTTTTTTGCTAACTTCCGATCACGACAAACAACCCAGGTAAATATCACAGAAAATGCAAAAACAATATGTGGCCAGGCATTGCTTGATTGGACCGCTCCGTTTTCATTGTGTGGTGGAAATCCGGCATGTAACGGAGTCAGCACAGTCATCATACACGCGTAAACCAATCGCCCGACAGGATTAGGATCCGGGTCACCCGGGTTGAGAAGTCCGAATATGAAGCCTCCTGCGGGACCCGCTGCAATTATACAAATCGCAATATGGTGCCATAGTCTCGTTGATCTCATAATGTTTGGCCCCGATTTCACGAAATTCTCAGGCGACGGGACTGATCTATCGCCAAAGGCTCGGCGGTCTTCTGAACTATTCCCACCAAAAAGCTGCATAAATACGACGTCATCTAGGTTCCTGAACGGTACCACTTCGGTGGTTTGGCGACTCACGCCTCGACTACACTTATACAATCGTCTCCTTCCAGGTTATACATGATGCGGCAATCCGCCTATCGCGACGGGGACAATTTGGCAACAAACCCACCATCGGGGGCCAGATAAATCCGGAGTTGAGCTCCCAAATCGATGCGGGAACGGGTATGGACAAGGTGGTTCGGGTCCCCTTGCCGGTGTCGCTACCATCCTTCCAGATCTTCGCATCGAAGGAACTTTTTCCGAAAAAGCCGAGTGGAATTTCCAGGTCGCGGGGCTGAACGGCCGACATGCCACCGAGAGACCAGTCACAAAGAGCCACCGGGAAAACGTCCTCGCTTATCCGATGACCAGTACCCAAGCTTGTCTGTCAGAGGCCTCACCCTAATCCTTTCCAACTCGGAATAATCTCTTGGCAGCTGAGGTTCACGGGAAGGCCCTTAACGACGCTGTATTCGGAAGCGGAAAGCAAGTCGCAATCGACAAAGGTCATCACGATAGCAACTTCTTCTGAGAGTGGGAGGCGATGGGCCTAAAACGTGTATGCGACGGAATCCCATCTACTTGTCCATTAATTGGTAAAGTAGAGGGTATGCGTAATCATCGTTCATGCTTGTTTTCCAAAAAGCGCCCTCACAGAAAAGCTGAGTGACAAAGCTGTCATCTTGTGGACAGGCTTACCCACAATACCGTGAGATGTTCGATAAATGACCAGTCTGGTTGAATTAACATCACCGTTCAAACAACGTCCGTTGGAAGCTGGGATGCGAATACTTGTAGTCGAGGATCAACGGAAAATTGCCGCCCTCATCCGCAAAGCACTGCTGGCGGCAGGTTTCGCCGTAGAAGTGCTCGACGCTGGTGAGTCGGTTTTCGCGCTGGCATCCTCACAAAAGTTTGACGTGATTATCCTGGATATCATGTTGCCTGGCTTGGATGGCTTGAGCGTCCTAAGAAACCTGCGTGCACGTCAAATTCAGACACCTGTGCTGATGCTTACTGCTCGCGGAACTCCAGAAGACCGGGTGGAGGGACTCAATCTTGGTGCTGATGATTATCTACCCAAACCATTCAATCTGCCTGAATTGATAGCCAGGATCCGTGCGCTTGGCAGGCGGGCTTCAGGCAACAATCCAACCTTGTTGCGCGTGGGTGATCTAACGCTAGATACTGTAACCCGAAAGGTGACAAGGGGAACCAAGCATTTGGAGCTCCCAGTCCGCGAGTATCGATTGCTAGAGTTCCTCATGAAATCACCTGGGCAAGTCTGCGGGCGGATGACAATCGTTCAGAACGTCTGGGACTACGATTTCGATCCAGGTACAAACTTGGTCGATGTCTATATCATGCGCTTGAGGGAGAAGATCGACCAGGGCCACGAGATTAAACTCCTCCACACCGTCCGGGGAGTGGGTTACCTGATCCGCTCAGATCGATGAAAATCAGGACGCGACTAACAGTGTGGTATGGAGTGGTATTGGTTCTCTCTCTTTTAGCGATGGGGGGGGGAATGTATTTCGAGTTGGTGGTGGAACGTCGCGAGGCCAAGGCCCACGGCCTTCCCAAGGAGCGAATGGAGGAGGAAGTGGCGGAGGTGATTTTTGGATATGGTCTTCCCTGCATTTTGCTCGCGGTCGTGGGAGGTTGGTGGATCATGCGACGATGCCTCGCACCGCTGGATCGACTCGCAGAAAGGGCCGAGCTTATCAACATGGAAAATCTGCGGGAAGTGTTGCCTTGTTCAGGGAACGGCGACGAAATCGATCGATTGGGCGTGGTGTTGAACCGAATGACAAAGCGCTTGGAGTTGTCTTTTTTGCAGATGCGCGACTTCTCCATCCATGCCTCTCACGAGATGAAAACCCCTTTGGCAATACTCCAGGGCGAGGTGGAGATGTGTATGACGGATCCGGAGGCGACCCCACGCCAACGGGAGGCCTATTTGAGCCTTTTGGATGAAATTCAACGCCTCACCCGCATCGTCACTGCCCTCGCATATCTGGCGAGAGTTGACGCTGGCCAAGTTCCGAATGTGAAGGAGCAGGTGAGATTGGAGGAGGTAGTCAGGGAGGCCTTTGAAGACGCCGAAATGCTTGGGAGTAGCGCTCACCTTCGGGTGTCTATGAAACATTGCGAACCCTTATCCATCGTTGGGGATAGGCATCGACTTCGACAGTTGCTCCTCAACTTAGTCGAGAATGCGATTAAATATAACATTGCGGAGGGAAGTATCGAACTCAGCCTGACGAAACTGGACCAAATGGCCGAGTTGGCTATATCCAACACTGGGCCTGGGATCCCTGCGGAGAAGCTACCTAGGGTGTTCGAACGGTTTTTCCGCGGCAGCCCTGCCGACCTGGGTGAGGTCGAAGGCTGCGGCCTGGGGCTCTCAATCGCCGAAGCGATCGTAAACTCCCACTGCGGAACCATTACCATTGAGTCCACCTTGAACGCGATCACCACAGTTACCGTTCGATTTCCGTTGCATGGATCCAAAGTCTAGCGATTCAGAGTAGTCCGCAAGCGGCAGCCAACATCCCGCTTGTCCAGCTGTGGGGGTTGTTCAGCCGGCCCTGCTTGAGAAGGAAATGGTTAGGGCATCGAAGCAAGTGAAGCGTCTACACTGAGGCCTGCGGGTCCCTCCGAGGAAGCCCGCACGAAGATGAACGGGACGGTTACGGCTCTTCCTGCTGGCCTGGATGCAGTCCGAGTTGTTTCAGTTTCTCGCGCAGAGTGAAACGTGAGAGGCCTAGCCAGCGGGCCGCTTGGGCCTGGTTGCCATGCGCCAGCAGAATCGCTTGGGTAACGATTTCTTTCTCCGCTTGTCCCAGGAGTTGAGCGTGGGCGTCATGTAGTTCGCCTCTTGGCGCGCGGGCGAGCAGTTCAGCAGTCAGGGCCGGCAGGGAGTCGGCGTGATGCACCTTATCGGTCCCCCGTAGAGCGAGCATCTGGCGCACAGCGTCCGCGTCAATGGACATTCCTCGCGCAGCGAGAAGCAGGCGGCGAGTGACGTTCTCGAGTTCGCGAATGTTGCCAGGCCAGGTTCCCTCCTGCAGGACGGCCAGAGCGTTGGCGCTGATGGGCGATGGTTCGTTCCCAAATTCGGCGGCGTATTTGGTTAGGAAATGTTGGACAAGCACCGGAATATCCTCTCGACGTTCGCGGAGCGGGGGTATCTGGATCGTCACCACATTCAATCTGTGAAACAGATCCTCGCGGAATTTACCCTCTCTAATCATCGCCTCCAGGTCTCGGTGCGTGGCGGCGAGGACGCGCACGTCCACGGCGATCAACTCGGTGCCGCCGACGCGCTGGAAGGTTTGTTGCTGGAGCACGCGCAACAATTTCACCTGCGTGCTGGACGGCAAATCACCTATCTCGTCCAGGAAGAGCGTGCCCCGATTCGCCTGTTCGAAACGACCGATGCGCCTCTGGTCCGCGCCGGTGAACGAGCCTCGTTCGTGGCCGAAGAGTTCGCTTTCCAAGAGGTTCTCCGGCACGGCCGCGCAATTAATGGCGATGAACGCTCCCTTGGCGCGATAACTGTGCTGATAGAGGGCGCGGGCGATCAGTTCTTTGCCAGTGCCGGTCTCACCGCGAATCAGCACGGTGACGGGCTTGGCGGCGACGCGCCCGATTTCTTTGCACACCCCCTGGATAACGCGGCTGGTGCCGACCAGTGCGGTGCGTCCGTCTGTTACTTCGACCACAAGCGAGACCGGCTCGCGCATCAGGCGGCACGCGGCAGCGGCGCGGTGGAGCAGGCTGATAAGTTCCGGCATCTCGAAAGGCTTTTGGAGGTAATCGTATGCTCCATGCTTTGTGGGTTCGATCGCAGTTTCAATCGTTCCGTGAGCGGTCATTAACACAACGGGCAGGCGTGGCTGGAGGACGTGGAGCTTGCGGATGAGTTCGATTCCTCCCAAGCCAGGCAGACGCAGGTCCGTGAGTACCACGTCGTAATCCTGGTTCGTGGCCTGCTCCAATCCCTCATCACCGCGGGCACAGAGGCTAACCTTGAACCCTTCTTCGTTGAGCACATTGAGCAGATTCGCCGCGAGACCGGTGTCGTCTTCTATTAGCAGGACTTGAGGCGTAAAGGACATGTTGAGCTGGTTTAGGCAACCTTGATCTATTCTTGGTGGTATGGGAAGCCAGCGTTATCCGGTTTCAAAATGGGTCTCTCAGCTTTGGCGTCACGCTATCCGTGGCTTACCACGATGAGACGCTATGGTAGTCACTTTCCCCGCCCTCCGCGTACCATTCATTGCAGAACTCGCTGAAGGGAAGCCCTAGGGGCTGGTCTAGTCGATGGCACACTTAAGGCTTTAGGGGTCTTGATGGGTACGCAGCATGAACTGCAGATCGAAGCTAGATTTGTGAGAGCTAACATTCCAGATAGCCACGCTCCTAGAACCAGCTGTGTTGCGGGGCAAGGTCGGCTCAGTGTGCTGGTTGGCATCTTTAGCATCATCGCTCTGACGGTGGTATGCTCAGGGATTGCTCTTGTTTGTATAACGGTGGTTCAGCCGCTTAGTTTATACTTGCTGGGCAGGTGGCCTCGATGCCACAGGTGCGAAGGTTCTCCGATAGATCTAATACAACCTATGAAATGCCTCCTTTTGTTCCTGCTCCTGGTCGCGCAGCTGGCCGGTGCGCAACCCGCGCAAGTTATTCTCCTACGCCATGCCGAAAAGCCGGACGATCCAGCTGACCTGCATCTCTCACCTCGAGGCGAGGAACGTGCGGGGGCGCTCGTTTCGCTGTTGGGTCGCAGTTCCCCATTCACCAGCAACGCGCCGGTCGTTGCGCTCCACGGCACGCGTGTCACGAAACACGACCACAGCCACCGAACTGGCGAGACTCTCGCTCCAGTGAGCAAAGAGCTTGGTCTGCCAGTCAATACGACGTACGACTCAGACAATTATGTAGCAGCCGCCACAAGCGTCATGAACACTCCGGCCTTTCGTGGCAAGACTGTTATCGTCTGCTGGACACACCACGACCTCGCACAACTCGCCGGTGCTCTTGGGGTGCACCCTACGCCCGACCATTGGAAGGAGAAAACCTTCGACCGACTGTGGGTTATCACCTATTCCGACGGCCGAGCTGATCTGCATGATGTCCCGCAACGGCTGCTTAAGGGTGACACGTACAGGTGAGGTGAGAGGCGATACGCACGAGCAGGCATCGGATCCCGATGGGCTCAGGACGAAGAGTCGTTGGGCATGCGGGAATGCCTTGATATGGAAGCGCATGAATCTCTTCAGGACCGCCAGTTACGAGCCTAGTCTTGCCCGGAGGGACTCAGTGTTCGCTTTGATCCTCCGGAGATTTCTGAGTCTGCTGGCGCACAGCCTGCAGCAAAATAATTCCGAAGGTCTGACCCGTTTCGAGCTCCCCTCCGAAGGGGAAACAACGAGGTAGCCGATAGTGGTGGGGAAGTTCCGCCGAATATCCTCTGGAATGGATCTCGCTCTAAAATGCTCAATGACACCCCAAGGGACCAGCTACAGAGAGGTGGTAAGGCCAGTGCGGATTCCGATCTGCGCTTCGCCACCTCTTGTAACAGCGCTACCGGATAGGACCGGGTCCCTCGACGAGGGTTGTTCGCCGCCTTGCGATTCCAGCACGGCGGAAATCGTTAATGGACATACTGACGGTTCACAAGCGTCGTCTTTGGAAGGGCCTGCGCCTTCGTCATCGCTCCCCCCGATTGGGGGTGAGAGAGCGTCTCCTTTGAGCAACGCCCCAGCGGCGCGAAAGAACATTTTGATTGTTGATGATGAGATCAGTATCCGGGAGTCACTGGCTGCTGTGCTCAGAGAGGAAGGCTACACAGTGGAACTGGCGGAGAATGGGCGAATCGCGATTCGCGAATTCCTGCACGGATCACCAGACCTCATCCTCCTCGATCTTAACATGCCCGATACGGATGGTTGGAAGGCCTTCGACCTTCTGGCACGGCTGGCCCCAGACGTACCAGTCGTTATGATCACGGCCCGCGCCGATCAACAAAAACGAGCCCAAGAGGCAGGAGTCAAGGTGCTGCTAGAGAAGCCGCTAGATATCCCAGTGTTGTTGAACGCCATTCGGGTCCTGTTTAACCCAGGGTAGATATCAATTCAGATTGTCTCAGCCCCTTCATTTGCACGATCGGTCGCTTCAGGTTCATCCTCACGACCACATCGCGACGGAAGCCGGGGACTCGACTGAATGTAGTTTAGGGTCTACGATAGCACCGCCCCGCCACTACTTCCTGTGGAATGTGGACACTTGACCTATGTCGGTTTAGACTCTTCGGATGAGAGTGCTCGTTGTAGAGGATCAAAAAAAGATCGCCGCTTTCATTCGCAAGGCACTCGAATCTGAGGGCATGGCCGTTGACGTTCAGCTCGTAGGTGACGCGGGATTCATGAGAGCCGCGGCTCCGAATTTCGACGTCATCATTCTCGATATCATGCTGCCGGGCAGTGACGGGCTCACTCTACTGCGCGATCTTCGAAAGCATAAGATTTCAACCCCTGTGTTGCTGCTGACGGCAAGAGGCGCCATGGAGGAGCGGGTGGAAGGATTGAACCTTGGAGCGGACGACTACCTGGCTAAGCCCTTTGCCTTACTTGAACTCATCGCGCGTGTTCGTGCCCTTGGTCGTCGGACAACCGGAAGCCAGCCTGTTGAACTGCGAGTCGGTGATCTTACTCTCGATACCATCACACGATGTGCCAGACGCGATGGTCGGGTCCTCCCTCTGTCGGCCCGCGAATACCGTCTGTTGGAATTTCTCATGCGAAACCCTGGCCGGGTTTGCACGCGTCCCGCGATCGTTGAGAGCGTGTGGAACTACCAGTTCGATCCAGGGACGAACCTGGTCGACGTCTACATGAAGCGGCTTCGGGACAAGATCGAGGACGGCTTCGAAGGGAAGTTGCTCCACACCATACCTCGAGTGGGTTACATGATTAAATCAGCAGTCTAAGGAGTTGCGCTCGCACCGACCTGGAAGCCCCCAATTCCTGGCTTCCACCAAGTTTGACGGCTCGGGCAGGGAACATCATCTACCCGCCGGGGATCGACACCCTGACGAGTTCCCATTCCAAAATGACAGTATTGTCACGTTCAATTCAGGTCCGGCGGCGTGTTGAGGTGGTAGCTTCACCACGCAGATGAAGAAACGTGATTCGGTCGAAAATTCAGAGGCAGCGGTCTGTCCTCCGCAACTTGCCGAGTGCAAGCCGTTTCTTCCATCCAGAAAGTCTGGACTAGAAACTGCTGAGCTCAGACGTGCGGAAAACACATCACCAGCAAGCGGGGATTGACGTTTAAATCCAATGAAAATGCCTCTGATTCTAAGAATAATGATTGTGATTTCGGCAATGATCGTAACGGATCAAGCTTGGGGAGATCAGTTTCAGGATATGTCAGATAGATTCGGCGACACTTTGGCATTAGCTGGAGTCCATCATGCCACCACCACCAACCCTGATGGCACGGCAATCAATTTCTGGTCACCGGAGTCCGAGGGCTCTACCGCTACGACGGTCGGCCTATCCAATCCTCACATGGCTGCAGCTGATGCCTATGGTAACATCTATATCGCGGATAAGTCCGGGCAAGCCGTCCTTAAGCTTACGACTGACGGGCTCATTCACACATTCGCCGGCACCCATGACGGCGGTTTCAACGGCGACGGACCGGCCCCAGCCACTAGCCTCCAACTTTCCAACGTAAACGGACTTTTTGTCCTCCCCAACGGCACGGTCTATGTGCTCGATCCAGGGAATCATCGCATCCGCCGAGTTGGCACTGACGGTATGATGGCTACCATCGTGAACGACCCGGATCCGGAGTGGTATCCATCAGGTCGCGCACTCTGGGTTAGCCCTGATGAGAGTCTCATCTATTATACACACGAGTTCCGTCCCGTGCCCCCGAGCATCATTGCCGACGGGGCGGCGGTGAAGCGTTGGACATCGACCAATGGCATCGAGATTGTGTGTGGAAAGAGTGTAGGCTTTCGGAACCCTGGAAACATCGATGTAAACCCGGTAGACGGTAAGCTCTACGTCTGTGACAGAGCCGAGGAAGACACGACGAAGCTGTCTACGGGGCTCTTTCGCATTGATGGTCCGGAGGAACGTACGCGCATTACGGGTGCCATCGATCAACCCACGGCATCAGATGGACAACTTGCGATCGAGAGTTTCATCGACGGTCCGCGTGGGATCGCATTTCGTTCTGACGGCTCCTACTTCCTATGCGGACATCGGGATGGCAACGTGTGGTTCGTGGACACAGACGGGATCCTGCACAGGTATCTCCGAGGCAAAGGCACGAAAGACGGGTATTCTCTTGAGAACGGTCTCCACCCTCCTGTAACGGATAGCGCGAAGTTCGCCCAGCCAAGGGCCGTGACCCTGTGTCCGAACGGCAACCTTTTGGTGGTCTGCAACGATAGCGGATATGTGTTCCAAGTGACAAAATCAGCTCCACCCCCGGCTGTCACGGATCTGGGCTTGAGAGTAGATGGTATTAACAGAGTGATCCTTCGTTGGACCGGGAAGTTCGGCTATGGCTATCGGCTCGAAAGTAAGACGTCTTTGATGAGCGGCAGTTGGGAGCCAATCGGGGCGGTGGGAGGCAAAGCCGAAAGCCCAACTGAATACGTCGATCCAGAACTAGCCACGCACTCACAGCGTTTCTATCGCATTCTTCCCTCCTTGTGAGACCGGCCGATTCCCAATCTCCAATTAATCCAGTTTATGTATTCACAGTTCAATCAAACCAGCCACGTATCGTGGTGGATCTTCGGAATCGGCTGCATGCTCCTCCCAATCGGACCGATTGCGCATGCTATAGATTTCCCGCTCGTCAACCACTCGGACACATGGCGATACCACAAAGGAACTGCTGCCCCTCAATCGAACTGGAAGACGGTCACGGATACAGGGCTCGACGCCACCTGGCTCTCTGGCAAGGGCGGCTTTGGTTATTCGGACAGCAGCCCCGAGCTTGGCTTATGCCAGACCGTGCTGTCCGACATGAAGTCGAAATACGCGACACTCTATTTCCGCAAGAGCTTTCAGATCACCACGCCTCCGTCTGCGGATTTCCACCTGTTCCTCACAGCAGATTTTGATGATGGTTTCATCGCCTGGCTCGATGGCAAATACTTGGCGAGCAACAACTCTCCTGGTCAGGGAACCGAGCCGAGCTTCAACGAGGTGGCAACCGCCAAGCATGAATCCTCCTTGGGGGACAGCAGTCGTCATCCCGCCTCTCGGTTCGATCTTGGCTCCATCGGGTCAAAACTCACTGCAGGCACACACGTTTTGGCAATCATGGGGTTGAATCAGGACGCCGCGAGCAGCGATTTCGTTCAGGCTTTTGAACTGGGATTGGGTCGGCCGCCCACCAACTGTGTCAGCGGCCTCATTTCAGTCGACACCACCTGGCCGCTAACAAATAGCCCGATTGTGATATGTGGCTCGGTGACAGTTGGAGCGGGCGCAACGCTTACCATCGAACCGGGCGTGAAAGTGCTCTTAGAGACGGACATCGGCCTCACGGTTGCCGATGGTGGAAAATTGCTAGCCGAAGGAACTGCCGACACACCTATTCAATTTGCTCACAAGACGGGGGACGCCAATTGGGATAACATTACGATTCAAGGCTCTGTTGGCTCTCCGGAATCTCGGATCGCTCATGCTCACTTTGAAGGGAACGCGGCCTCCGCATCAAAACCCTGCATCGCCGTTGATGCCGGCACTGTCGATCTTGCCTACCTGACCTTTGCAAATACCGGTGCTCCGTACATCCACGTGGATGGGGCCTCATTCGTCATTCGCAACTGCGTTTTCCCTGCGGCAACGCAAGGGTTCGAGCCAGTCCACGGAACCCAAGGTGTACGAAGCGACGGCCACGGAATCTTTCTCCGGAATTTCTTCGGCAGCCCAGTTGGTTACAACGATGTGGTGGATTTCACTGGGGGCAACCGACCTTCGCCCATCGTGCACTTTATCAACAACGTGATCGAAGGCTCGCAGGACGACGGATTCGATATTGATGGCACCGATGCTTGGATCGAAGGAAATGTTTTTCTGCATGTGCATCGCAACAATGGCACCCCGGACAGCTCGGCAGCAGTCTCTGGGGGAAACGATTCAACACGCACCTCGCACATAACCATTCTCCGGAATTGCTTCTTCGATTGCGACAATGCGGCAACCGCGAAGCAGGGCAACTTCTACGTGATGGGCAATAACACCATCGTTCACACCACTCGGGTCGGAGGAGTCGATGGTGGCTCGGGCGTGATTAATGTCCGTGACACGACGCCTTCCCCGACGACTTTTGCCAAAGGATATTACCTTGAGGGAAACATTGCGGTCGATGCTGAACAGGTTGTTCGGAACTATGATGGATCGGCGACCAGCGTCACACTCCTGAACAACTTTATTCCCGAGGCGTGGAACGGACCAGGATCGGGGAATCGATTGACTGACCCGATGCTGAAGCGGATCCCCACGTTGGCGGAAACCCGGTTCGCAACCTGGGAAGAGGCGCAAGCAATCAAAGACTGGTTCGCTCTGTCCGCATCGTCGCCGGCGACCGGAGTGGGTCCCAATGGGTCGGACGCCGGATTTGGACACAAGTTTGGAGTGACACTTAGACGCGTTCTGGGCTCGCCAGACAATCCGAGAAAAGCCGATTTCTCTGTCGGTCCACACTGGGCAGCTCCGAAAGCCCCTTCCGATGGATGGCCCGTTGGAGCAGGCTACACACACTACCGTTGGAGGCTCGATGGCGGGGGCTGGAGCAGCGAAGCAGCGATTTCGAATCCCATCTCTCTGAACGCTATTGCCGACGGTAATCATCGTTTGGAAGTGATCGGTCGCTTGGACAGTGGGCTCTACCAAAATGATCCTCGGTTCTACGAGGATGGATCCATTACTAGCGTCGAATGGACCGTTGGAGTGGCTCCGCGCTTTACTCGCATTGCAATGATACAACCAGGTCTTGTTGAATTGACTTTTGAAGCCGCCGCAGGGGTAACCTATGTTTTGCAGTCTCGCGACTCACTCGAAGTTGGAAGCTGGCAAACCGTATTCACCATCCCCTCGGAGCCCTCAACTCACACCGTGGTTCAGACAGATCCTTTCGACCCAGGCATCCCAGTGCGCTTCTACCGTATCCTTCAGCAATAGAGGTTTGTCTTAAAGCTCATGCTCATTGGGGACTTGGGCTCTCGGAGCAACGTCGGGTTTAACGAATTATGACAATAGTGTCATGGTCCTTTCAGCAAAGATTCGTCCTGCTGGGGCTCAATCGCAGGGTGAATTGTCGCGCTCATCATGGTATTACTTCCGTCCGATCCGTTGCGGTCCTTTTGGGACTTATGCTGTTGACTCCCCGTATGTATGCGTTACCCCCTCGTTACGATCATGTAGTGATCGTGGTGGAGGAAAACCGAACCTTGGGTCAAATCATCGGCGACACTGTCAACGCGCCCTATATTAACTTCCTAGCCAAGGGCGGAGTGCGGATGAACTCAATGTTTGCGATTCAACACCCGAGCCAGCCGAACTATCTACACCTCTTCTCAGGGTCAAACCAGGATGTGCTGGATGACAACCTGCCAACGGTTTTCTCAATCACCGGCACAGCTAAATACCCGTTTCGCTCTCCAAATTTAGGAGCAGAACTGATTGCTGCCGGTTTCTCATTCGCGGGATTCAGCGAGGAATTGGAGACCGCTGGCAACACGGATTGGGCCGATTACGATCCCCACACGGCGACGCGCCCCGGAATCTACTACCGTCGTAAGCACAACCCCTGGGCAAACTGGGTAGCGAAAGTGCTCCCAACCCCTTCCAACCAACTCCCCAAAAGTGTCAACCGCTCGTTCTCACAGTTCCCCACCAACTTTAGTGAGTTGCCTACGGTGAGCTTCGTGATTCCGAATCAGCTTCATGATATGCACGATGGATCGCGGAAGCAGGGGGATGATTGGATCCGGGAGAACCTTCAGGACTACGCTGCTTGGTCGAAGAGCAACAACAGCTTGCTGATCATCACCTGGGATGAGGATGACTACAAAGAAGACAACCAGATTCCAACGGTTCTTTACGGAGCAAATCTCCGGGATGGCACTGCAGTCAATGGTGCCTGGACCTTGCACAACCTCCTGCGAACGCTCGAGGAAATGTATGGTTCAGTGGCTCATGCGGGTTCCGCCGCCCAGGTGAGACCCATCGTTGGGCCTTTCCGGACAGACCCACCGATCCTCGTCGCCACTTTCCGTCAAGGCTTGGCCGGATATACAGGCGCTCATGACACTCAGTTGTCGCAAGATTTCCCAGACCTCTCCATGGCGACTGCTGAGGAGCTCAACGCAGACCTTGATGCTTCCAGCTCCCCCGGAGCCCAACAAAGCCAGGTACTCATCCGCTTTGAGAATCTCTTTGGCGCGAAAAAAGGACAAGTGCCAACCAACGCCGTCATTCACTCCGCGAAATTGCTGATGCACACTCCAAAGAACACAACCAGCAGCGACTTCGATTCCAAGGACCTGTTTGGGCTCCATCGCATGCTCATTGATTGGGATGCAACAAATACTTGGAGTGGACTCAACGGGGGAGTAAGTGCAGATGGGACCGAAGCCGTAAGTAACGCATCCTTCTCCGCAGTGCCCAACGTGGATGGAGCCCCATCTCTCCTCGATGTGTCATCGGATATTGAGCTTTATCGTTCTGGCGTGCCCAATCATGGGTGGACTATCCGAGCCTCCAGTACAGGGACGGGTGACGGTTGGACTTTCACATCGAGTGACAATGCGAAGGAGCCCAATTTTCGCCCCAGCCTGGAAATCGTCTATTCGCTACCTGTCACGCCCTATGAGGCATGGGTCTCGTCTCACGGGCTGATGTCTGCAGACCGAGAGCCGCTGGCTGATCCAGACCAGGACGGGGTGAACAATCTATCCGAGTTCGCCTACAACCTGAACCCACTGCGAGCGGACACGCACGACGCATTACCGCCTGCCACCAATGGCTTGCCGGTGGGCTTGTTCACGTCGATTGAGGGAGAAACTAGCTTTCAAGTCCAATATGTCCGACGCCAGAATCCCTCAATGGTAGGCCTTGAATACTCGGTTGCTTTCTCTCCGGATTTGATCCATTGGACACTCGAACAAGTAGCCGAGACCGAGCCAGTCGACTCGTCTTGGGAACGGGTGAAAGTGCGTCCGACCAGCATCCCCGCCGGCAACGCATTGTTCTGTCGGATTCTGTTAACCCTCCAGCCGTGATCAAGCCAATGGACTGTTTTAGTAACAAATTTGCGCTCTGTTGGTTTGCCGGGCTTTGCTGGTTGGCAGGCTGCTCTACCCCAAAGGAGAACCGAGGAGCCGTCTCGGCGGAACTCCAGCGTCGCACTGGGTTCGATCTGCCAGCACCTTCGGATGACAGGCCTAGTTTTCCGCCCTCCGTCACTCTTGAGGATGGCTTGAGCGAGGACGAAGTTGTGACCTTGGCGCTTTGGAAAAATGCTGCTTTTCAGGAAATGCTGGCCGACTTGGGACTTTCCTGGGCCGACGTAGTCCAGGCGGGGATGCTGCCTAACCCGACCCTGTCCATGCTGCTCCCGATCGGGGCCAAACCGTTGGAACTAACCGCCAAGTATCCGGTCGAAGCCATCTGGCTGCGACCCCGTCGCATTGCCGCTGCGAAATTGGACTACGATCGTGCCACTCAGAGGTTGGTGCAGAGCGGATTGGATTTGATCCGGGATGCTCGCCTAGCCTGCACAGATTTGACACTGGCGAGAGAGCGCCTGGAATTGGCTCAAACCCTACGCGTTCTCGCGGAGGGTTTGCTGACACAAACCCAGGCAAGGCTTCGTTCGGGCGAAGCGAGCGAGCTTGAGGCAACGAGTGGACAGATCGAAGTGAGTCAGGCGCGAGAGCAGTCGAATCGTGCTACTCACGAGCATCTGTTGGCTCTGGAGCGAGTGAAGTCGATGGCAGGGCTGGGAATGGAGAGTCGGTCCGTGGAGTTACATAGTTCTCCGCTCGAAGTGAGCCATATTCCTGAGTTGAATCTTCTCCTCACGAATGCCCTATCGGCGCGACCGGACTTCTACGCAGCCAGGCTGGGACTCGAAGCGGCGGGCAGTCGTGTCGGCCTGGCGCGCAGTGAAGTGTATACGCTGACTGCCGCGCTCAACGCGAAAGAGGTGGGAAACGACTTTCTGACCGGTCCAGCTCTCGATGTGTCCATCCCCATCATCAACCAGAACCAAGGAGGGGTGGCACTCGCGAAGGCCAAGTTCGAGAAAGCCAGTCGTCAATATCTCGCATTGCGAGACAGGATCATGCTGGAGGTTCGTGAAGCCCATACTCGCCTCGCTCAAGCTCAGGAAAGCTACGAATCCTGGCAGACACAGATCCTGCCCTCTCTCGAGGAAGCGGTGTTGCTTGCCGAGAGATCAGTCGCGGCTGGCAACGAGACTTCCCGCACAGTTCTGGAGAACGGTCGCAAGCTCGCGGATGCACGTCTGAAAAGCGCGACCGCCGCGGCCGAACTTCGCCGTGCCCGGGCGGAGTTGGAACGAAGCGTGGGCCAACGTTTGCCCCCTAACTCACCACCTTAACCCTGATTCCGACATGAAACCCACGCTCCTTCTACTGCGAGTCCATATCTGCACAGCCTTCATCGCCTTGGCCTCTCTATGCTGTTGCTTCGCCGCCGATTCTGGGAAATCGCCTCCACCTGTGCAGATCCACGCCCCAATCAAGGAGATGGATTTGGGCACGCTGACGCTCACGCCTGAGGCGGAGAAGCGGCTTGGTATCGAGACGATGGTTCTGGAAAGGCGGAAGTTGCCCCGAACGCGGTTATTTAGCGCAGAGGTTATCCTCCCCGTTGCAGTTTCCCGAGGAGACTCGACTCAGCTCTCACCCTCCTATCCAATGCTTCCTGCGCTATCGTTGGCTGAGGGGGTGCGCATTGCACAACTGCAGATCGATGCCGATGGTCAGATCGAGCAGGCGAAAGTCCAGCTCGACGCATCCAAAGCGGCGCTGGCGCGTGCCGAGCAGATGCTGCGCGACAAAGCGGGGACCGTCCGGACCTTGGACGAAGCTCGGGCACAAGTCGGACTGGCACAGACCGGGTTGAACACAGCTCAGTCACGCCGCGACCTTTTGGGCCCTTCGCTCCTGGGGGTATCGAATCCAGTGCGCGCCTGGCTGCGGGTGCCCATCTATGTTGGCGACCTCGACAGGCTCGATGCGGAGGCTGACGCGGTGATCACGTCCTTGGCGGGTGACAATGCGAGCACGCGCGTGCGCGCCAAGCACGTCCCCACGCCGAGTTCAGCAACTGCTTCCGGAAGCACGGTAGATCTATTCTACGAGTTTGAGAACCTTGGGGCGGCTTTGCGCCTAGGGCAGCGGGTGGGAATCCGACTCCCGCTGCGGGAGGATGAAGAGTCTCTGGTTGTGCGCGCTTCCGCCCTTGTCCACGACCTCCACGGTGGAGCCTGGGTCTACGAGAATTCAAGTCCCCACACCTACCTGCGCCGAAGGGTTCAGGTGAGACACATCCTCGGCGACTCGGTGGCGCTCATAGGCAGCGTAAAGCCGGGTGCAGCTGTCGTTACCACTGGCGTTGCCGAATTGTTTGGTACGGAGTTCGGAGCCGGGAAGTAACGCAGCCAAATTCTTTCTATGATGAAATGGTTGATCGCAGTCTCGCTGCAACAGCGCATACTCGTTCTGGCGCTGGCCACCGCTCTCGTGGTCTTCGGGATGCGCGCCGTTCGCACCACGCCCTTGGATGTCTTCCCGGAGTTCGCTCCTCCCTTGGTGGAGATTCAGACCGAAGCGCCTGGGCTTTCGACGGAGGAGGTGGAAAGTCTTGTCAGCGTGCCCTTGGAGAACGCAGTGAACGGCGTCGCTTGGCTCAAGACTCTCCGTTCGAAGTCTGTGCTCGGCCTCTCATCGGTGGTCTGTATTTTTAAGGAGGGGACAGACTTAATGCGAGCGCGTCAATTGGTGCAGGAACGGGTGGCGACGGTGACTCCTAGGCTCCCCATCGTGGCCCATGCCCCGGTCCTGCTGTCTCCGCTCTCCTCCACCAGTCGTGCGATGAAGATCGGTGTCTCGTCCAAAACACTCTCGCAAATGGATCTGTCGGAACTGGCGCTGTGGACGATCCGACCACGCCTCATGGCCGTGCCCGGTGTGGCGAACGTGGCGATCTGGGGCCAGCGAGACCGGCAGTACCAAGTCTTGGTAGATCCCGATAAACTCGCGGCGCACGGTGTATCTCTCGATGCGGTGATGCGCTCTGCAGCCGATGCAGCCAGTGTGGCGGCGGGTGGCTTTGTTGATCTCCAGAATCAGCGTTTACCCGTCCGGCATCTTTCCGCGATCGATTCGCCTGAGGATCTGGCGCGGACTGTGGTGCTATTTACGAATGGAGTGCCCCTGCGCTTGGGTGACGTGGCCGATGTGGTCGTGAGCCATCCTCCACCCATCGGCGATGCGGTGATCAATGATGCGCCGGGCCTCTTGCTCATCGTGGAGAAGCAGCCTTGGGGCAATACGCTCGAGGTTACGAAGCAGGTGGAATCAGCGCTCGACGCCCTGAGGCCAGGGCTGAAAGACGTGGACATCGATCCGACCATCTTCCGCCCTGCAACGTTCATCGAACGTTCTCTTCACAACCTGGTTCAGGCTCTGGTGCTGGGTTGTCTTTTGGTGGTGATCATCCTGATAACGTTCCTTTTTGACTGGCGCACTGCCTTGATCAGCCTCTCGGCTATACCCCTGTCGCTGCTGGCCGCCGCAGTGGTGCTTTATCTCCGGGGCGGAACTTTGAACACCATGGTCCTTGCCGGGTTGGTCATCGCGGTTGGAGAGGTGGTTGATGATGCGATTATCGATGTAGAGAACATCGTTCGTCGATTGCGGCTCAATCGACTTGCCCCGAACCCGCTGCCTCCCCTACGCGTTGTGCTGAAAGCTTCTCTAGAAGTGCGGAGCGCCGTTGTCTTTGCTAGCTTGATCGTCGTTCTGGTCTTTGTGCCGGTATTCTTTCTCGATGGACTTGCTGGAACGTTCTTCCGACCGCTGGCGTTCTCCTACGTTTTAGCGATCCTCGCCTCCTTGCTCGTCGCCCTGACGGTTACGCCGGCTCTTTGCCTTTTGCTCCTACCCGGATCCAGCGAACGCCATACTGACGCCCCACTGACCCGGATATTGAAGGGCGGCTATCGTCGAGTGCTGCCCTGGCTGGTCGTGCGGCCTAAGCTGGCGATGGCGTTCCTCATTGCTATGTTTGCTGCAACGGGTGTTGCGCTACCTCGCTTAGGAGAAGAGTTCCTTCCGAACTTCAAAGAAACGGACTTCTTGATGCATTGGGTGGAGAAGCCTGGCACGTCACTTGAAGCGATGCGCAGGATCACAGTCAGCGTCAGCAAGGAGCTTCGGACGGTTCCCGGGGTGCGCAACTTTGGATCCCACATTGGACGCGCTGAAGTCGCCGATGAAGTGGTGGGACCCAATTTTACGGAGCTCTGGATCAGTCTCGATCCCTCCGTGGACTACGACCCCACCGTAGCAAAAATCCAGGAAATCGTGGACGGCTATCCTGGACTCTATCGTGACCTATTGACGTATCTCAAGGAACGCATCAAGGAGGTGTTGACCGGGGCGAGCGCCACCGTCGTAGTGCGCCTCTATGGGCCCGACATGCAAGTATTGCGGGAAAAGGCCCAGGAGATTAACCGGTCGGTTAGCGGCATCAAGGGTGTCGTGAATCTGAAGGTTGAGCCACAAATTTTAGTTCCTCACATCCAAATCCGGGTCAAGACGGAGGTGGCTGCCAGCTTCGGTCTAACTCCCGGGAACATTCGTCGAGCCGCTACGACTCTGATCAAGGGCACCAAGGTAGGGGAAGTCTACCGAGATCAAAAATCGTTTGATGTCACAGTGTGGGGCGTTGAGCAGGTCCGAAGCGACCTTCAATCCTTGCGAGAAATAGCCATTGAAACCCCCTCGGGCGCTCATGTCCCGCTGGGCGATCTGGCGGATCTCGAGATTGCCCCGACCCCGAATGAAATCAAACGGGAGAATGCCTCTCGCCGCATCGATGTGACCTGCAACGTAGCGGGATCGGACCTCGGCACAGTGGCCCGGGAAATTCAATCCCGAGTCTTGGGTCTGTCCTTTGATCAAGGGTATCATCCGGAATTCCTCGGGGAATATGCGGCCCGGCAGAGCTCGCGTAGCCGCCTCCTCTGGCTCGGCGCCTGTTCCGTGCTTGGGATTCTGATTCTGCTCCATGTGGATTTCCGTTCCATGTGGCTGGTGTTACTGCTGGGACTCACTCTCCCCTTCGCTCTCATCGGAGGTGTTGCCGGCGCATTTCTTTCTGGAGGGGGGCTATCATTGGGGTCGATGGTCGGATTTGTCACCGTATTAGGGATAGCCGCCCGTAATGGGATCATGCTGTTAAGCCACTATCGCCACCTGGAGCAGGTGGAATCTCAGTCATTTGGTATTCCACTCATTTTGCGAGGAGCCGAGGAGCGGCTCACACCTATCCTCATGACAGCTTCGTGTGCTGCGCTGGCGCTCCTGCCTTTGGTGATAAAGGGGAATATCCCTGGGCACGAGATTGAATACCCGATGGCTGTGGTCATTCTCGGCGGGCTCGTGACATCGACACTCCTGAATCTATTCCTGATGCCTACGCTCATGCTTCGATTCGGAAAACGCGTTGTGGGAGTTGCCAAGAGTAAAAACTAACCTGCTTGGGGATTGCCTTTAGCTGTCCTGACCGAGTGGAGTTCATCGACGCTGAAGGAACTAGCCCTTGAGGCCTCAGGACGCACGGAGCGAAGGCGATGTAAAGGTGTTAGCCTTTTGCTTTTGCAACGCCGTCAGTCCAAAAGCACGATTCCGATCTCCGTTATGGGAGTCTCTTACTTCCCGTCAAAATGACAGTGAAGAATGTATGGCAGAAAGTCTCGCGGGTCCCACAAATCGACCGTACTAGCGTTTATCTTAGTAAGGCAAGTAGCACAGAATTGTCTGCTCGACGATGCATCCGTTGAAGATGATTTGGGTGCAAGATGGAGGGGTTTCGTTGTGAGTGCCGGGCGTTGATCAGCTGTCGGCTCCAGTCAATCTTACGGGCACCAAATGGTTCAGTTGAGTTATTCTCAATTCAGATAAGTTCACTTGATTCCCTCAGTAAAATGCGTCATTCTGTCTCCGTTCGTCGGTTGTAGACGAACGATTCCGACCCTCGCCTTCGATTCCACTAGCTCAAGTATCGTTATAGCCCCTTTTTCCGTCGGTAGGAAAGGAAAACGGCTTAAGGGCGTGACGCCAGACAAATTGCTTGTTTGTAGGCATGCGAAACCCCAAAGCGTTTGTAATGGCAGCGACCTCTCCCGCCCCAGCGGAAAACTCAAAGCTGCACTTATAGAAGCATTTGAGAATCTCACGGTGGCTGATTCCTGGGCCGAATACTTGTCCCATATATTTCCGAAATGCAGCGTGCAGGCCTGTCTAAGGGATTTCTCCAACCGGCTCGGATTCGACGTCTAAAGCTGTGCAGACCAATTCCGTCGACACATCCAAACTTAGATCACCCGAACCTGTCATGCCGCTAAGTAAGGCTTCAGAGATTGCAACGCCAATCAATCTCTCCACCGTATCCCGCATAGGACGCGCTCCCAGTTTCGGATGGAAACCCTTTCTCACCAGGAATGGGAGCACCGCTTCGGTGACGGTTAGTTTAAAACCACAGGATTCGAAGAACTCGATTTCACGAATCAGGAGTTTTTCCGCGATCTCCAACTGGTGCTCGTAGCTCAAGCGGTGGAACACGAGCTTTTCGTTGATGCGCGCGAATACCTCCGGTCGCAGGGACTGCTGAGCGCGGGTGAGAACGTGGCGCTCCAAGGTAGACTCACTCGAGTGCTGCAGCGCCATCAGTTCCGCCGACCCGATGTTGGAGGTCATGACAACGTAGAAGTTGGAAAAATCCAGAGTCTCCCCTGTAGCGATCGTCAGCCGCGCGGCATCCAACAGCTGCAGGAAAAGATCCATGATCCGAGGGTGCGCCTTCTCCACTTCGTCGAAGAGTAGCGTGCCCTCGTTTGCTCTCTCTCTCACTGCCCCGAGAAATCCTCGCTCCCCGAGTTTCCCACCCAGCAACAATGCGATGGAATCCTGGTTCTGGAACTCCGACATATCGAATCGGAAAAGTTTCTCAGGCCCGAAGAGATGATTTGTGAACACGACCGTTGCTTCAGTCTTTCCTACTCCAGTCGGACCGAGGAGTAGGAAACTACCTTTCGGCCGTCCTGGTTTCGTCAGACCCAGTTCTCCTCGTCGTAACGAAGAGATGATGGGTTGGAGAACGTGATCTTGGCCGCGGATTTCTCGAGCCAGGACTTCGTCGAGATCGCGCAGCCTTTGGAGCCTGTCTGCTGAGATTGGGTTTTGCATGGGCCTTTGATGCCAAACGCCCGGCTGCATTATGCGTATGGGATACGCATTCGCCCCTTTCAAAGCTGATATCTCTTTTCTCACATCAGCGAACACTTGCTGAACGTGAAACAACAATGACCCAACCCGCTATGAAGAAATGGACCTATCACCTGCAACCCAAACTGGCTCGATTTCGTTCCCTCGCAGTCACAACCGCGATTCTCAGCCTGGGAACACTTCCCTCCCTGGCCCAAGGCGTCGGCTTCAATTCCACCACCCTCAAGACCGGGATCAGCAACAGCCTGGCGGTGATCATGATGTTCGGCTTCGTTCTCGGAATCGCCGCTGTGATCGCCGGCGGCTTCGCCATCCGCCGAGGCGATGTCGATCAGGGGAAGATGTCGATCATCGGCGGTGCCATCATCGCCGCTGCTCCGGCGGTGATCTATGCCTTCTTTAAAATCTTTGGCATTGATGGCAACAGTGCCGTCGGCGTTGGCACCTTCTAATCTGTCCAACTCTCCAGCTCCCACTTCTCACATGAGCTCTGAACTGCGTCTTACGGATACCAATGCCGCCTCTGATTCCCAAGGTCGCACTTGGGGTCTGGAAGGTAATCTGTTTTGGTGGCTTGTGGGAGGGGTGGGAGCTGGGATCACGCTGTTCTTCCTCCTGCTGGTGGGAATCAAACTCCAGCTCTTCACCTGCTTTGGAGTTGCGGTGGTTCCCGTTCTCTTGTGTCTAGTCTACATTTTTGGCCTCCGGCAGGGAAAGCCTCCGGGTTACGATCGCGATTTCCTCGAGCGACAGGTGTGTAGTCCCGGACTCAGCCCGGAGCCATCTCTTTCCCGCCAACCGCGTCATCCGCTCTCCGAGTTCTGACGTATGCCTCCTGGCCAACCCAGCGACCGAGCCTCTCGTGGACAACGGGTCCAACTTCGCAGTCTCGAGAAGATCGCAACTCAACTTCGATCGACTCTCCATCTGAACGGAGTGGATCCTGAGGCGCGCCCCCACCTCGAGCAAGCTTTAGCCCATGTCCGAGAGGCCACGACGGCCGTTGGAAAAATCGACCGAGCACGAACGGTGACTGAGCTCATCAAGGACCTTGAGGTCGGAAAGAACCTAACCCAAAGAATTGACCAATTCTGCGAAGACCAAAAGCGAGGATCCGGGATCAATCCATAACCCTATTGTAAAAATGTTCGAACGTGCTCCCAATGGCTTCTTTGTTCGTGATCTAATGGTGTTTAACCACCTTCGCCGCGGTGGGTTTGTCTCGAAGGGGTTCATTCTCGAGGCCCCTGACCTAACCAATAGCCCGATCGCAGACTTGAACCAGTTCCAGGATCAGCTCTGCTTGCTATTGGCCTCACTTCAGGAGAACCAACGCCTGCAGATTCAGTACTTCTGTGATTCGGACTACAAAGAAGAACTTCTTCGCTATCAACGGGAGACCGAGCGCTTTACGAACGTTTGGACCCGCCGCACTCGCAACGAACGATTCTCCCGCTACTGGCAGGCGATGTCGGATCGACGTCTGCGCCGACAACGAGTGATTCTCTATCTCTCCCGATCTTTAGACAACGCTCCCCGATCCTTTCAATCCACCTCCGCTCGGAAGGACTATTACTCGACCCTGCTTGATCAGCTCCAATCCGAGTTTGAACACTCTCACCGATTGCTCCGAGAACTCTTCGGATCGACCGGCGCTCGTGTATTGCCCATGTCCGATCTCGACCATTTCCGCCACTACGCGCGGTTCCTAAACCCCTCTTATAGCGACCGTTTCGACTACGATCCCGCCCAGGCCTTCGAACCCTCACTTTCGATCCAGGAAAACTGCTGGCATAGCGAAGGCCATGCGCGGAATGAGTTCGGATTCTTCATGGATGGGCATTATCAGTCGCTCTTGGTCCTCACCCGCTGGCCGCGAACGACTTATCCAGGACTGATCCAACGGCTCACGAACCTCCGACTGCTCGACTATGCCATCACGGTGAACGTTGATCCCTTGCCCATTACCCGGGAGATCTCGAAGGAGGAGCGCGAACACGATCGGGTAGCAGGCGATTACGCGAGCGAGAAGAAGATCTCCCTCCTCAGCGTCATGGAAAAGAAGGCCAAGAAGATCCATGCCTTGATGCAGGGCCAGATCATTCCTTTCCATTCTCTTTTCGTGGTCCGAACCTGGGATAAAGCAATCGACGGACTCAACGCCAAGGTCGGAGCTATCAAGAACGCCATCAACTCGATGAATGGCGGGCAATACTTTGAGACCAATCTCCCGAGCACGACTCGAAACCTCTTCTACCAAACCTGGCCAGGTTGGACCTGGGGCCGTTATGAGCATCGCAAGCTCTACGCCGAGCATCGCTATTTGGCAGACATGCTTCCGATCACCAGCACCTTTACTGGTCATCTGGCGACCGCCGAGGCGATCTACGAGGGACCGCAGCAGAACCTGATCGGGATCCAGACGTTCTCGGGAGTCGGAGACTCGGTCTCCCCGCAGCACGCGGTTCTCCTAGGCATGTCCGGGGCAGGGAAGTCGGTGACTGTCTGCGACCTCCTGTCCCAGACGGAAGGTTACTTCGGTTACACCGTCATCATTGAGGAAGGACTCAGCTACGGAATCTACACCGCCACGGTAGAGGAGGGGGCTCGGCCCATCATCATTCATCCGGACGGGGACCTGACCATCAACTATCTGGATACCAAAGGGCTGCCTTTGACTCCCGACCATCTCTCGGCTGCCACCGCGCTCGTCGCCCGGATGATCGGGGTTTCAACGCACGAGGACAAACAGATGCTCCGGCAGGCCCAAATCGCCAAATACATCAACCTTCTGTATGAGGATTCCTTTCAGGATTGGTGTAAACGACATCACGAGCTTTTGTTTCAGATCGCTCGCCATGCCCTGGCACTTCAGAAATTCCGGGCGGAGCGGATGCCCCCGGGCAGCACCACATTAGACACTTTTGCGGACTTCCGCGATGAGGCGAAGCCTCAACCCAATTGGGGAAAAGGCTTTGTCCGTCATTCGGAGGGGGAGACTCCACCCCATGGAGCGGGTCATGGACCC